>JAFCBY010000127.1 GCA_017610485.1 Candidatus Falkowiibacteriota bacterium | reverse complement strand
AAAAAAAATCATTCTCAAAGACCTGTACGACACAATGGTTCTCAAAGACATTGCAAGGGCCTTCTCAATCAACGATATCGGGAGCCTTGAACAGTTCAGCAAATACCTGGCTGTGAACACTGGAACAGCCCTCTCCTACGAAAGCATCTCAAAACAAATGAATGTTTCCTTTCAAACAGTCAAAAGGTACCTGGACGCAATGGAAAAAAGCTATCTTGTAACAAGGGTGCCTCCCTACTATACAAACAAAACCAAGGAAATCACAAAACAGCCAAAGCTATACTTTGTGGACACTGGCCTGAGAAACAGCATAGTCGACGGCTTTAATTCGGAACCGGATGGCAAGCTGTTTGAAAACTATGTTTTATCAGAACTTGTCAAGGCAGGCTTTTCCCCCAAGTACTGGAGAACAAAGGCAAAGGCAGAGGTTGACTTCGTTGTAGAAAAGGAAGCCAAGCCGGTTCCAATCGAAGTAAAGCTAACCGCAAGCCCAAACAAGGTGGGAAGGGGCCTGAGGTCCTTTATTGAAACCTACAAGCCAAAAGCAGGTCTTGTAATAACTTACAAGGGAACAAAGGGAACAACCAAAATCAACGGCTGCAAAATCACCTTCACAAACGCACTCGAGTTAAAGGAAGAGCTCAACAGGCTCTAAACCGCCAAGGCACCCCCCAAGCTCGCAAAAAAACATTTTTCCGCCCAATTTCTCTCCACCCAAAGAAGCAGGCAAAGAAAGTGGTTCTCCCCAAAACCCGTTTTTCGGGCAACAGGGGAATTTCAAGACTGCTTCATTTCGGCGTGGGCCTACAAGGTCGGGAAGTTCACGGTCGTGTTCTTTGCCGGGATTGTGGTTGGGATGGGGGTGGTTTGAGGAAAGGACTGTGAACCCGGCTTTTTTTTTAGGGTGTGATGCTTTTGTTTAAATTGAATGGCAGCCTTATTTTGATTTTTCCTTTGTCTTTTTGCTCGCCTGTGTTTATTAGGTAGGCTTTTTTTGGGTTGTAGTTTGCGAGGAAGGTGTTTAGTCCAATGAAGTCGTTTTGTTTCAATTTTTCTTTGAATTTGATTTCAATCGGGGTTTGCTTGCTGATTAGGTCGGCAATGAAGTCCACTTCGTGTTTTTGTTTGTCTTGCCAGAATTTGATGTTGTCAAGCCCTGATTTGGTTAGTTCCTGCAGTACAAAGCTTTCGAACAGAAACCCTGAATCGTTTCTCAATTCAACCTTGTTAAAGTTGTTGATGAAAAAGTTTCTGACTCCGTTGTCCAGAAAATAGATTTTGGGTATTTTGACCAGTTCCTTGTTTTTGTTTGTAAAAAAGGGCCTGATTGCGGCAACCAGGAAGGTTTCTTTGAGAATCTCAATGTATTCTTTTACTCGGTGTTGTTTTAGTGAGCACTTGCATGCTGCTTCTTCGTGTTTGATTTTCTGGCCGTTGTTTATTGCAAGGTATTCTATTAGCTTTTTTACACCCACTATTTTTCCGAATTTAAGGTATCCGACAAGTTCTTTTTTGACATATAAGTCAAAAATGCTTTTCAAAACGCCTATCTTTTTTTCAATCCTCTTTAAACCATAAAAATTCTTCAAAGTCAACTGGATACAAGTGATAAATGTGCTTTCTTCCCGCCAGGGATTCCTGAATTTGTTCCCTGATTTTTAGCGAGGAGGAACCAGAAGCGTAAATTTTAATGTTTTTGTGGTTGTCGTAAACGTTTTTCATGACCATCGACAAGTCTTCATACCTCTGAAATTCGTCGAGGAACAGGTAAAACATTTGTTTTTGATTCTGTTCAAAGCCCTCCAGCTTCAGGGTGTTAATCAAATTGCTGTACGAGCTAATTTTTTCAAAGTTCTCCAAGACATCCAAATCCAAAAACAAGCGGTTGTTTTCAGAAAGGCTATCATAAACCGCCTTTAAAACAGTGGTTTTGCCAACCTGCCTGGAACCCAGAATTATGACGATCTTGTTGTTCTCCCTCTCCTCAAGCAACTTCCCAAAAATCTTCCTTTTCTTCATTTACCAAAACCAACTTTTATTCATTTTAGTTCCTACTATTATCAAAACATGTGGGGATTAGTATTTAAACCTTTTGGCTGTTTTTCTGCCTCTGCCATTCTTTGAACGCTGCAATAACCATTCCCTAAAAAAGCTTGCCGGAAACCCCTAAAACAATGCCTTCGAATTTCCACCCCAAAAAACACTTTTTCCCACAATTTTGCACGTTGTACCAGTCATCCTTTTCTGAATTCGCGCTTCATCCAAATTTGAACCGTAAGCAAAATACAAAACCATCTCATCTCTGCCTCCTTCAAGAATTTTTTGTCTAGGAAAGCGTTTATTCCTTTCCTTTTCCCAGAATCTTTCCCTCAATAATCCGCACCAGTTCCGGGTCCATATAATTGTACACGTCGGGAATTTCCCAGACCTCAATCTTTTGCCAGATTTTGTTGTCGTCGAAGACCATTTCGAGAACCGGCTTTTTTATCCTTTCCTCGAAGCAGACTATTTTGTCGGCCCAGTAAAGCAAATCAGGCCTGTCAAGGTTAATGATTCCAACGTATTTGACCTCGTCTTTTGGATGCTTTTTCTTCCAGAGCTCTGCGCCTGTCCTGCTTCTGTTGATGCCGGCGTTGCAGACAAAGAGAACGTTCATGGAAACAATTGTTCACAGAAAGGTTGAATAATACTCCATTTCCCGCCATTCCCCGAGCTTTCTGAGCTTTTCCTTGGAGATGTAGACTGGTGTTCCGTTCCTGGGCTTTTTGCCCTCAAGGAGCCTTTTCATGTTGCCTGCCCAGCTGCCCGTATAGCCAACCAAAACCTTTTCCGCCATACGGTATTTGGCTGCTCCCTGGAATTAATATGTTTTGGTTCATTCCCAAAAGGTTTGGGCACCGATTATAAATTCCTTCAAGCACTCCCGAAAAAAGCTGGCTTCAAACCCTGTAAATAAATAAGTGTTTAGTCAAAGGGAGGGGTCCTGCGCCGCTTCCTGCCTCAAAAACACGGAACGGCTCCCGTTTTTTCTTTGCTGCAACTGCTTTGGATTTTGCCATAAACAATTAGGCTTTGCGGACAATTTAATGGTTTACCCCCTTCATTTTTTTTTAAAGGCTTTCGGGGGGGCTTTTTTCTTAACTGGTCTTCTGCCATTCAAAGAAGCTTTGTTTTCTTTCGGAACGCGCCTCTTGCCAGTTCAAGGATTCTTTCAAGTTCTATGCGCTCTTGTTGAACTTTTCCCAGGTCCTCGGGTTCGTGCTTTAGGCCTGTTTCCTGCGTTTTAAGCTCTAAAACCCTGGTCTTGGTAGCTCTAAAGAAATCAGCCCACCTTTGTTGAACAGCAGTCCGGCGTCTATTCAGATTATTCAAATGCTCAAGCTGGGTTCTGGCCCTTTTGTTAAAAGGAAGCAATCCTTTTGCACGCATGCTACAATTAATGCCCTTCCCCCTATTTTAGATGATATGTTGAAATGCCGCCTTGAATATTGTATATACAAGGTGGTTTATCAATGCAGTTTGCTGGTTTGGATACGCATAAGGATAGTGTGCAGCTTCATATTGTGGATGGGAGAGCACGAAGTGTTAGGGAGGAACGTTTTCTTACTGATGACTTGAGCCTGGTTAGGCTGGCTAAGGTAGTAGGTAAGGCGAAGTGTGTTTTAGAGGCTTGTTCAACTTGCTATCCAATCTATGATAGTTTAACTGAACGGGGAGTACAAGTCAAGGTAGCTCATCCTCTGTTGTTGAGGATTATGAGCAGCTTGAAGAAAACGGGTAAGTTTGATGCGAGGAAACTGGCTTTGATGCTGAAAGCTGGAACTATTCCAGAGGCACATATTTCGACAAAGAAAGTGAGGATGAAAAGAGATCTTGTAAAGCAACATATGAGCTTAACTCAGAACAGGGCTAGGGAAATAAACAAGGTAAGAGCCGTACTGTTGAGATACAGAATAAAACCTGGGGAAAAGAATCTCTTTGGGAGAAGAGCCAACTGGCTGGAAAAGAACGAAATATCTGAAGAGATAAAGCCAGTGCTGCAACAGTCACTGCAACATATTCAAGAGTTGGAAGGGAAGAAAGGCCAGATTGATGCTTTGATTGAGACGCAAGCCAAGAAGAACAAACAAGCTGTTTTGCTTCAATCAATCCCTGGTGTAGGCTGGTTCACAGCCTATCTTGTAATCATGTACATTGATGGGATTAAGCGCTTTCCTTCTCCTGAACAGCTTGTTTCCTACGCTGGCCTTGCTCCCTCAATATACCAATCAGGCAACACAACACACCTGGGTCACATAAGCAAACACGGACGGTCAGGGCTAAGGTGGGCTTTGGGTCAGTGCTCGTGGATTGCTGTAAGAAAGACCAACAAGTTTCGTAAAAAATACATGAAGATTAAGAGAAAGCAAGGTAAGAAAAAAAGCGATTACCGCTGTTGCAAGAAAGATGCTAACAGTGATATATTACATGCTCAAACGAAACGAGGCATTTAACGAGAACGCTTAAGGACTTTACCTTGAGAGGGAGGTAAGAGGGCAAGACATTCTCGAAACCCTCCGGGCTTTTGACCCAGCCATTTTAGATTAATGCCGCCCTCCTCCAAACCGAACCGTCCTAATGCAGCCTTTCTGGACTGCGGATAGA
>JAFCBY010000126.1 GCA_017610485.1 Candidatus Falkowiibacteriota bacterium | reverse complement strand
AAGCCGAATTTTCCCGTTGTCGTGTCGTAGAAGAGCCTTAGGTTGTCTCCTGTAAAGTCGTGGACATTTCCAAGAACTGCCCTCATTGCTTCAACGCCTGCAACATTTTCCAGGTCCAGCAGGCTTTCCAGCTCATTTTGGTCGTTTGACCTGGCGGCCTCAAATAGCCGGTATAGGTTGTAGGCTGCCTCGTTTGCCTGCTCGCTGTCAATTTCGTCCAAATTGCTTATGTCCAAATCAAATGGCGTGTTGTGCACTGCGTCGTATGTCACGCCTGCACTGTAGTCAAAGGGGTTTCCTGCAGGCAGAACCTCGGGGCTTATTCCGGCCGGTTCCTTTAGGGAGTGGTCCTCTATCCAATTGTCACTGTATTTGACTATCAGGGTGTTTGGCATTTGGTGTTTTTCGAGAAAATACTGGTCCAGGCCCTCTTCCACAACATATAGCCCTTGGGGCATCCCGTTTAATTCCACTTTTGCTATTTCATATTCTTGGCTGAAGAGGCCGAGGCCGTTTGCAAGGTATTCGGCAAACAGGGGCAGGAAAAACATTCTTTCTTCCGGCCTGACGAAATTCAGCCTTCTTTTTCCTTCGATTAGGTCGTCTCTCTCAGCCTTTATCTTGAAGGACTTTTTTACGTTCTCATAGTGGCTTGGGGTGTCTCCAAACAGTGCTATTTTGGCGTCATAGCTCTTTTTCCCGTGCTCCAGCCTGATTTTTCTCCAGTCCTCAGCATATTCTGTGCGGTAGCCTGCTTCAACGCTTTGCTCTGTTGCTTCCATAAGGTAGTCAAAATCTGCTTTGGAAAGCAGCAGTTCATAGCTTGAAAAAGCCCCGTTTTGCCCGGCGGCCATTGCCCTAAACGGGTTCAGCTCATCCGCAACCCTGAAAAGGGCAAGCCTTGCCTTGTACAAAAGTGGGGTTTTGACAGTGGCGTCGTTGACACTGTCCAAAAAGTCGAACATAAACCAGTCGCTTGAAAACAACACCAGTCCCACAATGACAAGGGCTACTATCGCAACAGAGAGTGTATTCTTTCTGTTTCCTGCCAGAATTTCT
Organism: Candidatus Falkowiibacteriota bacterium; assembly: GCA_017610485.1. Taxonomy (GTDB): domain Archaea; phylum Iainarchaeota; class Iainarchaeia; order Iainarchaeales; genus JAFCCL01. The sequence goes on along the minus strand of JAFCBY010000126.1, from coordinate 2,074 downwards.
GCTATGTTTCCAATCATTTTTCCCTTGGCCTGTTTGTCAGCATTTTCGGGCTTTTTGCCTTCTTTGCCCTTGCTCAAAACCGCTTTTTTAGCCATTTTTTTCCAATCCCCTTATATGAGCTTCTTCATCCGAAAGCATTTAAACCCCTGTTTCTGTCCCTAAACCCCTGTTTCTGTGCCTGCCTTTATAACCTGCAGCCTTATTTCCCCTGGTTTCAGTCCTTTTCCGGTAACTGCATTTTCTGCCCTTGCCTTGACCCAGGCCACCTCTGCCTGCTTTTCAAGAACTATCTCGTAGTTGAAGACCGTTCTTTCCTGGTACATGTCTTGGTCCAAAGCCGTTTGAAGCAGATTTTTGTTAATTTGGGTTTCAATAAGCAGTTCTTTGCCTTCTATCTCAACAGTTTCATCTGACAGAAGCACTCCCTTTTTGTCAAAGGCCCTTACCACTGCTTTGCTGCCGGCAGGGCTGTCCAATCCAATGGAAAATTCTGTGAATTTAACTGCTGCAAAGCCCTCTGGCAGGATTTCTACTGCAAGCCTTTCATCAAATTCCAGTACATTTATGGAGCAGGCGCTGTAATCAAAGAGCCTTTCCAGGGTTTCAATATTTTTTTCAAGGTTCTTTTCAGAGGTGTTTATGTAAAAGGCCACTTTGCTGCTTCTCGTTCCAATAGTGCTGTCGCTCATAAAAGCGGCTTTGTATTTCTCTTCCAATTCCTGGAAGTGTGCAATCAATTCCTCTTTTTCGCCCAATTGCTTCCAAATTATTTGGTTTCTCAAATGCCTTAGTTTGTCGTTCCTCAGCACATACTTCAGCATAGGCGCCTTGATTTCTGCACAGCTTGTTAGGTAAGCGTCCACTCCGCCAAGTTCTTCTTTGAGCAGGTCAATGCCGCCCTCGCTTCTTGGCACAAAGCCGAATTTTCCCGTTGTCGTGTCGTAGAAGAGCCTTAGGTTGTCTCCGCAAAAATCATGGGTTCGTTCAAGAATTGCTCTCCAGGCCTCAACCTTTGCAATTTGCTCAAAGTCCAGCAGGTTCTCTGCCTGGCTTTGGTCGTTTTCCTCAACCGCTTCAAACAATTGCTTTGCTCTGAACATGATCTGGCTTCCGAATTCTGAGTCAATGTCCCGCATATTGCTTATCTCGGTATCGAAGGGAGTGACGTGCGCTAGCTCGAAAGTCACGCCTGTCTCAAAATCGTACCCATAGTCTTCACTGGTGTGGTCCCTCATCCAATTCTCAGTGCGTTGCAGTATCATTTGCCCTGGATGGTTGTTTTTCTCCAAGTAGTACTGGTCCCAGCCCTCTTCAGCAATGTAAAGGCCCTGTGGCACGCCGTTGAATCTTACCAAAGCAATCTCGTATTCCGGGCTGAACAAGCCAACCCTGTCAGCGAGATATTTTGCGTACAGCGTTCCAAAAAATATTCTTTCAAGCGGCAGAATAAAACCAATTCTCCTTTTTCCTTCGATGAATTCGCTTTTGTCTGACTTAATCTTGAACGACTTTTTTGACTTTGCGAAATGGTTTATGCTGTCCCCAAAAAGCGCCATTTTTGCATCGTAGGTTTTTCCTTCGTGCTCAAGTTTCACCTTTCTGTAGTCGGATGCAAACTCGGTTTTGTAGCCTGCCTGCACACTTACACTGCTTGCCGCCATAAAATAATTTAGGTCAGCGGCAGACAGCTCAAAGTCGTACTCTGAAATGAACTCGTTTGTGGGTTCAGATGTTCTAAAAGGGCTTACGTTGTCGTATATCGTGTCAACGACTTTGACAACAAAGTTTTCCTGAGAAGAACCGCTTTCAGGGCTCACCACATACAAAACTGCAGCCAATGCAAGGAAAGCCACTGCCCCAGCCAGCAATACACGGTCCTGCCTTCCGGTCCTTGCAAGCGTCTGAACTAGTCCCCTTTTCATAAAATCCCCAAGCAAAAAAAAATAGCCCTGATGAGAATTGAACTCCTAAAAACCTAGGACTACAAGCAAATGCAATAGCCCTGCAGAGATTCGAAAGCCGCAAACCCGGCTGGGGTTGAGCCCATTCGCTTTGCGAATGGACTGTGCTCGCC
>JAFCBY010000125.1 GCA_017610485.1 Candidatus Falkowiibacteriota bacterium | reverse complement strand
GGCAAGCTTCTTCTGCTTTATTGCATCCTTGCCAAAGTATTCTAAGAATTTTTTTTTTTTTTTTTTGGTATAGCTTCTGCCTTTGGGTTCCCTTGCCACAAGCCCTTCCTCCAGCAGCCGATGAATGTGGTCGTAGGCCTTGTTGTTTCTGTATTTGATGACGAGGCTTTGGGCAATTGGCTGCTTGAACGCAATTAGGGCAAGGGTCTTCATAAGGCCAGGGTGGAACATTGCCTTCTTGGCAAGGTGCCTTACCTTCTCCTCATAAGCAGGCCTTATCACCATCTGGAACCCGTCCTCTATCTGCACAATCTGCAGTGAGGAATCCCTTTGGTTGAACTCCTTCATGAAGCACAGGGCAATGCCCTTTGCCATAGTATAGTTTGCCTCGGAAATGATCCCCATTATGTCCGAAACATTGACAGCCTGCGGCGTCATAAACAAAGCAGCCTCAATTAGTTTTCCCTTCTCGTCCATAGCACTATAAAATAGAATTAATGGATTAAAAAGACTTTTCATTGGAGAAAAGGCCTGACCTATGGCACGCAATCGGCTTTGATACCATGACCGCTGTGGCAAAAGCCATTGGGAAAGGAGGCTACAATGCAGATAGGATCAGGCAGGCCTTGCACGAGCTTGACTTTCAGGGAGCAGCCAACAGGATAAGAATTGACAAGAATGACGATCCACAGTTCAAGATAGCAATAAAGCAGGTTAAGGCAGGGAAGTTTGTGGTGTTAGAGTAAGGCCTTGTTCAATTCCAACAATCAATTTAATTGTTTTTTGCATTTCATTAAATGGTTATGAAGCTTGTTGTGATAGCAGCAATAATTTCCCTTGTTCTCTTGGCTGGTTGCGTTGAAGAGGGCCAGGAGCAAAATGGCGAAGAGCCCATCAAAATAGGTTTTCTCGGGCCCTTGAGCGGGCCTGCGGCATACACCTGCGAACCTGTAAAGAAGGGCTTTGAACTGGCCCACAGCCAAAAGCCAGGCTTTGACGGCAGGGAAATAAAGTTGTTGTTTGAGGATGACAAGTGCCAGGCAGTCGAAGCGGTCAAGGCAACGAGAAAGTTTATGGAAACAGACAGCATAAAGATTGTTGTTTCAGGAGTTTGTAGCAATTCAACGCTTGCAATTGCTCCAATTGCCGAGGAAAAGGAGGCAATACTGATAACGCCTGTTTCTGCCGCGCCGTCTATTTCGGAAGCAGGCAGTCATGTTTTTAGGATTTCGGCCTCTTCCGACTTGATGGCCTCAAATACAGCAAGAATTGTTTGGGAGAAGGGATTCAAAAAAAGTAGGCATTGTTTTTGAGCTGAATGAGTATCCAATTGGTTGAAACCAGGCATTTAAACAATTGATTTTATAGAGTGTTCCCTGTTTGCGGAACTTTGCTCTAAAAGCGGAACGGGTGAATTCCGCAACACGCGTTGTTTTACCAAAATGCTTAAAAAACCTTAGTTCAATAATTATTAAAAAGTTCAATGATTATTGAACATGAAAAAGGAGTGGTTTTTTGATTAAGATAACTCAGCCCAAGAGCTACAAGGTAATTAACTACGTTTTGCGGAACAGGCAATTTACTCAGCTGGAAATTGCCAAGAAAACAAGGGTAAGCAAGGGAATGGTGAGCTATGTTGTAAAATGGCTGATTGAAAAAGAGTATGTTGAAAAAAAGGATAAAAAATACAATCTGGTTTTGGCAGCAGCCCTAATTGCATTGTTTCCCCTTTACAGGAATATGGAAAAAAACCTTTTGGGTTCGTTCTCGGTGTCAGCAGAGCCAAAAAAGGTAATGAAAGAACTTAAAAAAAGAAAAGTCGTGTTCTGCACTACAACTGCATTGCAACAATACAGTAGCTATTTCCAAGACATTTCAATCAACTTCTACAGCGGCGACAAAAGGCTTTTGCAAGACCTAAAAGCAGAGCCTAAAGGCCTCACAAAAGTCAACGTGTACAAGCCAGACCTAGCTCTTAAAGCAGACACGGTCAAAAAAGGAAAAATGCTGCTTACAAACAAAGTAAGGACTGTAATTGACTTGTTCTGCAACAAGCAGGCTTATACTGCAAAAGACCTGATTCAAAACGAGTTTGGTGAAAAGATTGGCTAGAGCATATGTCCCCGAACTTTTGGACGAATCGCAAAAAGAGCTGGTAAGCTTCATCAAATGGTGCAACAAGATATACGGTTATTACCCTACAATAGTTGGTGGATGGGCTGTTTGGGCCTATGCAAAACACAGCAAATCTATAGATATAGACCTAATAATGCCCACACGCCAATCAACTGACAGCCTTCTTTTGCCATACTACAAAGCAAGAGGCTTCAAAGAGGAAGGCATATTTACAAAAGAGTATTTCAAGGAAATAAAAACAAAAGAAGGAAAAGCAAAAATCGTCATTGACGCAGCCTCTTACTCAAACATAAACAGGCTAAAAGAAGAGAAAAGCATTCAAATTCCCTGGAATCTCTTGGAAAAAAACAGCAAAGAATACGACTTTGGAGGCGCAAAAGCAAGAATACCTGTACCAGAGCTTCTGCTCGTATTCAAAGTGAAGGCATTAAGGGACAGGACATTCGAGTTCAAAAACGCAGAAAAGATGGTGTCAGGGACGCCGGTCATAGACCCAAGAATGAACTTCCTTGAATCAAAAATCAAAAAAGACAAAACAGACATCAAAGCCTTACTCAAACTCGAATTAGACAAAAACAAGCTTGAGCAGCTCTTAAAGAAGACAAAGTTCAAGCAATTGTTCGAAGAAGCCATAAAGAAATTGGAGGCCGAAATGAAATAGGGGCTCCGCCCCTATAACCCCGTGAATTTATTCTGCGGGCTTTCAGCCGTTTGGGCGGCTTCAAGCCGCGCAGTATCGTGCATCGTCATTTTTACATTACGTCTTCTATAACTTGAACATTGTGGTGTTCTGCTTGGTTTTTGATGTAGGTGATTGCTCTGGCTTGGTCTGCACCGAAGCCTTTGTGGTGTTCGTATCCGCTCCAGAAGCTGCCTCGTGGATAGCGTTTCCTAAAGTTCGGTTTATCTTTGAATATTCTTTTGGCCGACCATGTTTTGAGCATTGTTTTTGCGTTCGTAATGGAATACTTTTCTGGAACGTTTGCAGCAAAGTGAAC
>JAFCBY010000124.1 GCA_017610485.1 Candidatus Falkowiibacteriota bacterium | reverse complement strand
GCTTTTCAAGGTCTCTTCTTGCAGTTCTTTCTGTTATGCTAAACTTTTTTGAATGCTCTTCGCTTGTGATAAACCTGTTCTCTTGCAAGTAGGGTAGTATCTTGATTTGCCTTTCGTTCAAGTCCAATGTCCTCAAGTCAAGTTCGTTGCTTGGCTGCACCAAATCAAGGATTTTGTCTCCAGGGCCCTTGAAAACAACCTCAAAATACGCTTTGGTTACAGTATAGCGTGGCCTGCTAAGGCCATGCATCAGCATTTCCTCGTGCATTCTTTTCAAGCCAGTTCCAAGCTTTTCAATGTAGCCTGCTTTACTGAACAAGTCGGTTATTGTCATGTTCCTCGGAATGCTTTTTCCCTCAACCTCTTTCAGAGTTAAGCCGTTTGGAATGCTGCCAGGGCTGATTACTTCAATTCTGTCATCAAAGACGTTTACAAAAACATTGTTTTTAATGTCATAGTCCCTGTGGCAGACGGCATTAATTATTGCTTCTCTAATCGCAGTGTAAGGGTATTCTTCGATGTCTATTCTGTTGAAGCCGTCCATTTTGAATGCGAGCCTTGTATGCCTTTTTACAAAATCTTCAGCTGCCTCAACCTGGGATATTAAGTCGCCGTAAAAGTCCTTTCTGTCTATTGCTGAACTCATTGTGTTGCCATGATACCTTACGCAAGTAACATAGCTTTGTTTCAGTCTCTTTTCCGGCTGCTTTGCAAAGAACAGCAAGCCAACATTGTTGATTGCGAAGTGATTGTCTACGAGCTCGCCGCAATCCAACTCATACAAAGCCTGTTCTGGAACAAAATCAAGAGATATATCTGCCTTTTCTGCAAACTTTCCCAGCTTTTGCTCGTCAAACTCAAGCTCAAAGCTGAAATCTTCAACCAGCCTTCTCTCAAAGCCCTTTTCTTCCTCTTTCATTTAACCAGCCCCTTGGCAATAGCATTTCAATTTCTCTCTGTTTTTAAAATTTTGCTTTCGTTCGTCGATTGCCTGTCTGAATTAACCCAATCTTCTACAAACTCGTTGAATTGCTGCAAGTCAATTCCTTTGGCTTGCAGTTTCTGGAAATCTTTAAGGATATCGTGCATTATCTGCAAGGCCATGCCCTGCCTGTTCTCCCCCATATCCATGGCAATTCTTGGATTCAAAGCTGCGCCACACCTCTTGCACAAAGAGAAATTGGAAGGGTTTTCTTCTTTGCATCTTGGGCATTTGACCTGGCGCAGCTTCATTTCTTCCTCTGATTCCTCAACTTTAATCCCATACAGCTTCATTATTGCCGTATCAACATCCCTTCCAGACAAATGCACATAGCGTGCAGCCATGTCGCTTGACTGTGTCCAGCCAAAATACTCCTTCAGCTGTGCTTCGGTTAAATGCTTGGCCAGAATAGTTGCTCTGTTGTGCCTGAACAGATGCGGGCTAGGCCTTTTTCTTATTTCAGCTCTCCTGAAAGCAACCTGCAGCATTTTTTTGGGCTCCCTTATAGCTTAATACTCCCATGCTTTGGGGGTGCCATTTGTCAACAATCTTTGTCCACAAAGGAGCATTAGGATTGTCCTTGAAAGGGTGCATTGAGAGCCACATAGACAAATAGGAAGTGGAAGAAATGAGTGGAACTCGCCTTTGCCCGGTTTTGCCGGCAACAATAAAGGAAGTAACGTGTTCGCCAAAGGAAACGTTTTTGATTTGCAGGGTAAGCAGCTCGCCAATCCTGCAACTGCTTTCATACAAGGTGTAGATAAATGTCTTGTCCCTCAAATACTTTGCAGCATCAACAGCCTTGATTACTTCCTCTTCTGTCAGCAGCTTCTTCGGGAGAATGCTGTTTTTCGGGTCTTTCAGTTTCAGCCTTTTAATGCTTGCCGGGTATTCTTCATCGCCATTCAGCCAGCGGTAAAAGCGTTTTAAGACTACTTTCCTGTCGTATTTTGTCCACTCGCTGTGGTTTTTGACGGAATCAATCTTTCTGGCAAGTAGCATCAGGTCTTTTTTGTTGCAGGCCCTGTAAGGCTTTTTCATTAGCCCGGTAATCTTCCTCAGAACATACAGCTGTTTCTTCAATCTAATTGGCTTTACTCTCAATGCAGCCATGTCGTTCAAGAAGTTGGTAATGTCCTCTATGTCCTTTTTCCTGAAGCCGTTCTTTAGAACAAGAGTAGTGAATCCTCTTTCAAGCTGTTCTGCTGAATGGTAAATGTCCAAGTCAAGTGCCACAGCATCACCTATAGATACTATAGCAACCTATGTATTTATTAACCTAAGGGGGTGCTACTTGCTGGGTTAATCCCGCCTCCCGGATTTGCGCCGGGGACCTCTCGGTTGCCGCAAACCCGACAGGGGTTGAGCTCATTCCTTTGGAATGGACTGTATTCCCTTTGGTCGCATTACGCGACAAAGGTAGCCAACCATCTGCCGTTCTTTTGGCACGCCGGCTTTTGAAGCCGGTTTCCAATCATCTACAGCCGAGCGCTCTAACTGCTGAGCTAAGGCGGGTAGCCGCAAACCCGGCTGGGGTTGAGCCATCTTCGCACCCTTCGGGCGCTCGATGCCTCTGTTCAATGTCACATCAGCACAGGCCTGCTATGGCATTCTTTGCCTAATCTAATTTATTCAGGGAATCTATTTTAAGCTATTGTTTAGCTTTAAATCCCTTCTCAAACAGCCATGGCCACAGCCAGGAAACCCAGAACCCGCCAAAGGTGTACAGGCAAAACCTTTGCACTGCATCCAAAGAAATTCCCAAATCCACAAAGCCCTCTCCTACCAGGAGGAGTGCGCCTAGCACGGCAAAGCCCGCAATGTATTTCAACAAGAGCAGGTTCTTGAGCAAAATGCTTTGGTTTAGCCTCATTTCCTTGAACAGGAAGAATCCTGCGTAAAAGCCCAGGAAAAGGCCTGCGAGTGGAATGCTTTTCAGGAAGAGAACCGCAAGCACTGCCGTGGCCACAAGAGCAATCAGCACAATCTCGTCCTCAAACTTGCTTGGCCTAAAGTTTTTGTGAAACAGCCTGTTTCTTGCAACAAGGTTCAGCTTTCCAATCACAGTTCCCAGAATAAGTCCTGCCAGCACATCCGTCAAAAAGTGCATTCCGAGGTAGAGGCGGCTGTAGGCAACCAGCAAGACCACCAGGCCAAAAAGCGGCTTCCAAAACCTTTTGGTCA
>JAFCBY010000123.1 GCA_017610485.1 Candidatus Falkowiibacteriota bacterium | reverse complement strand
CGGTGTTGTAAACTTTCTTGCTCAAGCCTTTTGTCCAACTGGCTTTGGCTAACCCTGTGTTCCTGAGAAAAAGTCAATGGCCCTGTTTTTGTTATCTCTTCAAATTCCATAATAAACCCTTTTACACCCTACATTTCCCTTTCCACTACTCCCCTTACTTCTTTCATTTGTCCTTCCGTTCCGCAGGTGAGGCGGATGAATGTTGGGTTTAGGCCGGTGGTGCTTATGCCGTTGCCTTGGTTTGCAAGGATGTTGTTTTCTTTGAGGGTTTTGTGGAAGTTGCTGGCTTTTTGTTCGTTGTCGAATTTGATTATTGTGTTGTTGGTGTGGCTGTGGATTGTGTTCAGGCCCTTGGTTTTCAAAAAGGTTTCAACGCTTTCCTTTCTTTTCTTGATTTTTTCTGTTTGGACTTTGAAGTGTTTTTCTTCCTCGAGCACGATTTTTGCGGCGTTCACCGAAACCGAGCTTACGTTGAAGAAGAGCTTTCTTTGCTTGATTTTGTCAACCAGGGTTTTGCTGCCGGCAACGTAGGCTATTCTCAGGCCGGCGAGGGAGAAGGCTTTTGAAAAGCTTCTCAGAACCAGAATGTTTGGAGCCTTGCCTAGGACTGTTTCTCCGGCAAAGCCAATGTAGGTTTCGTCCACTGCCACAACTCCCTTGGTTTGCTTGGCAAGGGCAACGATTTCCTGGCTTGAAAGCAGGCCAAAGGGGTTGTTTGGGTTGCACAAAAATATCAGGGTTTTGTCCCTTACGTCTTCACTAGTGTACTTTAAGGCGTATTCTTTTCCGTCAAAGCAGTTTATTGTTTTGTACTTCAAATTGTTCCTTTTTGGCGCGTCAACAAACTCGTAGTAGGTTGGAGTAAAAACCAGGCTGTCCTGGCCAAAAACCCTTGCAATTAACTCAATTCCCTCATCTACGCCGTTTACCAAAACAATGTTGTCTGCCTCCAAACCGTGCTTTTCAGCAAGCTTTGAAACAAGGCCGTCGTAATTTTGTGGGTAGAGGTTCACGTTCTCAAAAGCCCTTTTGCAGAACTTGTCAAGAATTCTTTGAGGTAAGGGTTCCTTCACGTCACCAAGCCTGAGGTCAATCATAACAATAACTAGGCTACAAAAACCCTTTTACACCCTCTTATCCACCCGTTGGGCCAAAAAACAACCCTCCTCGGCTTCCCCTCCCAGTCTGGTGTTTTTTGTTTCTTGGCTTTTAGGGTTTTGAATCCGGTTTTTTTTAGCAGGTCTTTGATTTCTTGTTTTGAGTAGGGCCTTTTGGGTATTGTGCTCTTTCTGCCCTTCTTTTTTTGGCATTGGAAAGATTTTGGGTTGTCAGGGACCCCAGAATTCTGCCTCTACGTTTTCTTCACCCAAAGCGTTTTTCAGTTTCAGTGTTGCTTTTCTTCGGCCTCTTTTTTCGCAGAACCTGTCATAGAATTCGTTTAGAACGCCCTTAGGAATTTTGTGCTGTGGGAAAACTCCTCTGATGTACTCTGTAACCGTTTTGTTTGACGGAATAAGTAGTGGCAGGCCCCCACTTGCCTGGCTTATTATTTCCAGTGTTTTTTCGTAAGACCCCTTGAAAACCCTTTTAAGCTTCCAGGGAAGGGAATAATAGTGCTTTATTGCCTGGGCATTTGTTACCACTACAACCGGCTTTTTCCCAACGTGGGTTAAACCAATTTCAACAATCAAGCCGTGATTGTACTGATTCCCCTTTTCCAGTAGCGGAAGGTATTTTTTGAATCGTTGAATTTCTGCTCCCGGTGGGGCAATTCGAAAGGACATCCAAGTAAATTGGTTCAAACCAGGGTGTGTTAGGTCTTTGGGGCCTATTTTGACCTGCCTCCCGGTCTTGTTAAAAAAACTTGGCGTGACGATAACTTTTCCATGCTTGTTGGAAACCTCAAACCTTTCCCTCAAATTCGTTAGGAAACCCTGCGCAATCCGGTTTCCTTCAGGAAATTTGCCAATGCCAAGTATGAGCTCAAAAGCAATGCTCAGAGGAATTTTCTTTTCTCTATGCAGCAATATGGCCTTGTGCACATGCTCAGCAGTATACTGGTACTTCTTTCCCCCCTGGCTTCGAAGAACGGCTTCAACCAATCTTCTATCAGGCTCCGGAATGGTTTCAAGAAAGGTTCGCGATCTTGCCTTGCCATAACGCAATGTTGTGAGATCCTCTTGGCGCTGGCGCTCTGACCGCCTATCCCTAACAGTTCTGCCCATAAATAAGAAAGGGACTTTCCGTGTTTTTAAACGTTGTCAGTCCCCCCTTCACCCCCTTTTTTTCTGTTGGCAGCCTGCCTGCGTGGCTTTCGCTGGGTTTTGTAAAAATAAAAGGATAGAAATAGTTTTTGAAGAATTTCGAACCAATTACTGGAATTAGTAATTGTCGTTTCTTGGTTTCTTGTGTTTCATATAGCAGTCTTTGCAGTAAACAGGTCTTGTTCCGTCAGGTTTGAAAGGGACTTCTGTTTCCTTTCCGCATTCAGAGCAAGTGACCTTGTGCATTTCTCTGCCAAACTTGTCGTCACTCATTGAATTTTTTCACCTTTTTTTGTTTTATTACTTAAACCTATTCACAAAAATAAGCCCAAGCAATAAAAAATACCTACTAGGATGGGTTTAAAAGCGCGTTGAAAAACCCCCTTTTACGCTTTTTTTAGCTTATTTTCTTGAGGTATTTTTCCAGGCCCTTGTAGCCCTTTTTCCTTTCGAGGAGGCAGACTATTAGGATGTTTGGCTCTAGGACAACGTAAATGAGCCTTGTTTCCTTTCCTTGGAGGCTTAGCCTTACCCTAAAGACCTTGTTGAATTTTTTTGAGTGAATTCTCTTGAACCTGAACGGGTTGTCTTTGATTAGTGCAATTTTTTCCCTGATTTGCCTCTTTCCCTTTTCATCCAGGCTCTCAACCTGCCGGATGAAAAACTCGAGGGCTTTGACGGCAAAGCTCATTGCAACGCCCTGAAAAGCTCCTCTTCGGAAACAAAGCGCTTTTTCTTAACGCTTTTTTCAAGAAGACTGTCTATTAAGTCGATTTCCTTCTCCGAGAAGCCTTCGTCAAAATCAGGCTTTTCAAAAATCTTTTCCCTCAAGGAGTCCAAGGCAAGATCCTGCACATTCCTGTAGCCATAGCTCTCAGCAAAGGATTCTGCTACATCAAAAAATTTCGAAGACATC
>JAFCBY010000122.1 GCA_017610485.1 Candidatus Falkowiibacteriota bacterium | reverse complement strand
TTTATTATTATTCTCTTATTATATACTTTATTGGGAGTGGAGCTTTCGTGATTGAGGACTTCATTGAATTAAATTCCTTGAATGCCAGGATTTTGCCCTATGCTGCAAAGGGCTCCTTAATTAAATGCAGGCTTTTTAGGGCAGGCTCTTTGGAGATTCTGGCCGTTTTCCCTGCAAAGGGCAATATTTCTATGGACAAAATCAAGAAGGCCCTGAAACTTGTTTCCCTGATGCAGGTTGACAAGTTTGACGTGGAGGAAATGACTGGCTACAAGGCAGACTTTTTGCCGCCTATTTCAATCTACGGTGTTCGCGTCCTAGTTGACAAAAAGCTGGCGGAAAAGGAGATTGTTAAGTGCCTTGTCTCGGATGACAGGTCCCTTGAAATTTCTCCCAAGGAAATTCTTGAAGCAAACGAGGAAGCTGAAGAGGCTGACTTAACGCTCTAGTTTTTAAAAAGATTCAGGCTATTTGTTTTATATGTTTCTTGATTTGCACGTGCACAGCAGGTACAGTGAGGACTCTGTTTCAGAGCCAATGGATTTGGTTCAGCGGGCGGCGGAGAAGGGATTTGGCTTTGCAACTACCGATCACAACAACTGCGATTCCTGGAAGGAATTCCTCAATTTGGGCAAGAAGCTGAATGTGCCAATAATTCTCGGAACCGAGATAAAGGTTTTCATGGAGAAAAAGCTTTTGGGCGAAGTTTTGTGCCTTTTCCTGAAGAAGCCTATTGTGGCAAACGATTTCTTCGAGGTTGCGGCCCAAGTGCACAAGCAGAAGGGCGTTCTTGCGGCAGCCCACCCGTTTGACATCATGAGGAAGCCGTTCCTCAGGGGCTTTGACGAGCTGCCAAAATTAAAGGGCTACTTTGACGCCATTGAGGTGTTTAACAGCAGGACTATTGTGAAGAAGTTCAACACCCGCGCGAAAAAGTTTGCAAAGGAGAACAGCCTTTCAATGGTTTGCGGAAGCGATGCCCATACTCCAAGTGAGCTGGGGACCTCTTTGACAGAGGTGAAGGCAAAAAGCCTTGATGAGGCAAAGGAACAGATTCTGGCAGGCAAGACAAGGCTGCATTGCCGCAGCTCAAGCCTTGTTGTCCACAGCTATTCAACAATGGCAAGAATTGGTTTGAAAAAATGAGGTGAATCAAAATGGTTTCTTTTGAGAAATGGAAGGGAAATGAGTTAAAAATTGCAAAAATCATTTCTGCGGAGGATGTGCCAGGCAAGGACAGGCTGTACAGGCTGCAAATCGACCTTGGTTCCGAACAGCGGCAGATTGTTGCCGGACTGAGGCAGGAGTACTCTGCGGAAGAGCTGGAGGGCCATTTGATAATTGTGGTCGCAAACCTTGACCCGGCAAACATTGCAGGAATCGAAAGCCAGGCAATGCTTTTGGCAGCAAAAAACAAGGAAGGCAAGTACAGGCTTGTTACCATCGATGATTCGGTTGAGCCAGGAACCCCTGTGGAATGAAATTAGGGCCACAAGCTGCTCGGCTAGAGCAGCAGGCTTGCGATATAAGGCAGGGCAATTACCGTTCCAATCACGCTGCCGATGTTTGCAAACGCCGTTACAATCAAAACGCGCGTAACCCTGTTTGAGGCAAAGCTCCTAATCCTGCTTAGCTTGGGAAGCTCCTCGAAGTCTGCCACCTTCGGGCTTCGCATTCTCAGCTCGACGAGGCCTGCAAACCATCCCGCCGCAATCGCCGGGTGTAGCGAGGTAAACGGTGCCGCAAGGAATGCGGCAAGGATTGAGAAGGGGTGGGCTCTTGCAATGGCCGCCCCCAGGGCGGACAGCAGGCCGTTTATCAGGAACCACATGAGCAAAAGGTTCAGTGCAATTCCTGCACCCTTTGTGTAAAAGCCATATCCTATAAATGCAAAGAACACGATTGGGATAATGTATTTCAGAAGGCCGAGCGCGCTTTTCTTCTTTTCAACCGTCAAAAGATTGCTTACGTTTCTTGGCCTGTCCAGGTATTTCTTGATTCCTTCCAGATGCCCTGCGCCAACAACAGCTACAATCTTTTTTGCCTTTGTCCTCAGGATTACGTTCGCGATAAAGATGTCCCTTTCGTCCACCAAAACTTTCTTTACCGAGGGCATTTCTTTGGAGAGTTGCTGCATTAATGCATTCAGCATGTCCTTTTCTTTGAGTTGCTCAATTGTGTTCTCGTCGAGCTTTTGCCCAAACCCCAAAAAGCCGCCGAGAATGCTGTAGCCCAGTTTTGCCTTTTCCACAATGCTTGTCTTGTTCAAAGCACGCTTTAGTGTTATGCCAACATCTCTATCAAGCAATGTAATCGGAATCTTGTTCTCTGCAGCAATTTTCACTGCTATTAGCATTTCGCTGCCTGGCTTTACCCCAAACTGCTTTCCGATCTGCCTCTGCAGGTTTGCAAGCAGCACGTTCAAGAGAAAGAGGTGGGTCTTGCCGTCCCTTATTATCTGGTTGAGGTCGAGCTGCTGCCATTTCTTGCCTTGCCTCAGCTGCTGCAGCCTCTGGAAGTCGAGCTCAACACCGACCACGTCGGGCTTTTCCTTCTCAACGGTTTCCCTTACGAGCTCAATGCTTTCCTTGCTAACGTGGGCTGTTCCGACAAGTATTATTTCCTTTCCTGCTGCTTTTACCCTTTCAACATACAATAGGAATCACTAATTAAGGGAAGAGGGAAAGGTTTAATTAGAATTCGCTTTGAAAAGCATTTTTCTAAGCTGCTTCAAAAACCCAAAAGAAAATTTTATAAGCATTAGATGCGTTTATTTAACTATGTGTGCGAGAGCAAAAAGCCAAAAAAGAGTTTATACTGGTAAACTGGGCTCCGAGCCTAAAGGGGCCATCAGTAATCTATTGGCTAAACGGAAAAAGAGAGCAAAAGAAACGAGTGTATTGGCGGCAGGATTTGGGTTGGGCCACATAATTGTGGGCTCTATTGGTTTGCATCTTTCCAAAAACCCTTCTTTTGCAAAGGGCGTTGCTGTAATTGCAGGGATTGGTTTTGCAGGGGCTACAGCAGGGGCGGCTGGAACTTTTGTAGGGCATGTCGAAAAAATTAGGCAAGCAACTCACTTGGTAGGAAAGGGCTTAGCAGAGGAAGCAAAAAAAACCAAGCAATTAAGAGAATTCTTGGGCGAGTATCGATATGTAATAGTTGACAAGAAAGGCAACGTAAAGG
>JAFCBY010000032.1 GCA_017610485.1 Candidatus Falkowiibacteriota bacterium | reverse complement strand
TTGCTGATACTATTGGCTCGATTTCAACTGGCATGTTTGGTATTACTTGCTGTGAGCCGGCTGCTTCAAAGCCTGTGCTTGGGTAGCCTGTGGCATAGCTGCTGTACGCCAGCAGAACAAAGGCTAGGAATATTAGGGCTTGTTTCATCGGAACCTGCTTAATTTTAGTCTTTCCTTTATTAAAATGCTTCTCTTTTTAGCTTTCCTGCCCTATTCTGTCAATCTTTTTCACGCGCTGCAAATGCCTTTCCCCGCCTTTTTCCTTTCCTAAAAAGTCGGTTTCGAGGAATGTCTTTACAAGTGCCATGGCAGTTCTTCCTGTTATGTTTCTTTCGCCCAGGCAGGCCACGTTCGCATTATTGTGCTGCCTTGCCAGCTTTGCGGTAAACCCATCGTATATCAAAGCCGCTCTCACGCCAGGCACCTTATTTGCAACCATGCTCATTCCAATTCCAGAGCCACATACAAGGACGCCCATTGCATCCTTTTCCGAGGCAACCCTTTTTGCAAGCTTTATTGCAATGTCCGGGTAGTCAACGCGTTCGGCCACATACACGCCCAAGTCAGTGAAATCAAAGTCCTTTTTCAGGCTGACCCTCAGCCCATTTTTGAGCTGAAACCCAGCGTGGTCTGAGCCAATGTAGTACTTCAAATCCAATTCCCCAAAAGAAAAAGGGCCTTGTTCTTAAAAAGGGTTTCGGCAAAGGGCTGGCATTAGCCTTAAAAAATGTTGAAACATAGCCGTTCTATGCAAGTGGTGTTTTCCAAGCATGCGAAGGAGAGGTTGCTGTAAAGAGGTCTCAATGAGGTAACTGTGAAAGATATCATAAAGAGTCCTGACTATGTAAAAACCTCTTTTTTCTGGAAGGAAGATTGCAACCAAGAAGCTTGACAGGCTTTGGCACATCGTTTTTGTAGAAGAAGAAAACAAGATAGTTGTGGTTAGTGCCTATTTTGACTAGGCTCCTGCTTTTGCAAACTGCCTCAATTCCTTTTGGGCCAAATTCTTTGAAACGCTAAGAATCTCGATTCCCACTATCTTACTGTCCTTGTCAAAATCCACGATGAGGTCTTCGTTCAAAGAAATTGTCTTCTTCACTGAACGCGGCTTGACGTCCTCCAAAGCAATGTACATTGCGTCAACGCTTTTGTCATAACTCACTTTCATTTACAATCACAGTAGACATATTGGCTTAAAGTCTATAAAAACATATTGCCTGCCCCCCCCAAAAAAGGCAAACAAGGGGGGGTAGCTATTCCCTGAGCTCTATTTCCACGTGGACTGACTCAGGAATTTCAACCCTCATAATTCGCCTGAGGGTTCTCTCATCGGCTTCCACGTCAATTAGCCTTTTGTGGATGCGGAGCTGCCACCTTTCATAGGTTTCTGTTCCGCCTCCGCAGGGGCTTTTCCTGGTTGGAACAATGAGCTTTTTTGTAGGGAGCGGAATTATGCCTGAGTGTTTCACGCCTGTTCTTTCTGCAACTCCTGTTATTCTTTCCGCAATTTCGGTCAACTGTTCAAAATCAGGGGATGTCAGTTTTATTCTTGCTTTTTGCATAACAGTTCACCTTTGCGAATTCCCACGCTGGGGAAAATAAAAATAAATTGGAAAATGGCAACAGCGCCATTTTCCGCAACCTAACTTTTTTTTTTGGAAAAGGTCTCTTTTCCTTTTTTCGCTGTCCTAGGAAAAAAATTTACTTTTTCTTTTCCTTTGCTTGCGGCTTTTCCCTTGGCACGACCTTTGTGACCATTCCTGCCGCAACAGTCTGTCCCATGTCCCTTATTGCAAACCTGCCCAGCTGCGGGAACTTCTTGTATTCCTCCACAACAACCGGCTTGGTTGGGATGATTTTGACTATTGCTGCGTCACCGGTCTTCAAGAACTTTGGGTTCTCTTCCTTGACCGTTCCCGTCTTTGGGTCGAGCTTTTTCATTATAGCGTCAAGCCTGCATGACAGTTGGGCTGTGTGCAGGTGGAAGACCGGCGTGTATCCAACAGGAATTGCGGTTGGGTGTGACAGCACAACAATCTGTGCCTCAAACTCTTTTGCAACTGTTGGGGGGTCGCTTGCCGGGCCGATTACGTCGCCCCTTGCAACATCTCCCTTGCCCAAGCCCCTAATGTTGAATCCAACATTGTCACCTGGAATTGCCTGCTTCAGCTGCTCGTGGTGCATTTCAACCGTTTTTACCTCGCCCCTTGCGCCGCTTGGCTCTATGGCAACCTTGTCGCCTGGCTTCATTACGCCTGTTTCAACCCTGCCAACCGGAACAAGGCCGACTCCCTTAATATTGTACACGTCCTGTACTGGAAGCCTCAATGGCTTGTCTGTTGGCGGCTTTGGCGCAACAATTTCGTCCAGAATGTCAATAAGAGCTGGACCGCTGTACCAGCCCATCTTCTCGGATTTCTTTGCAACGTTGTCTCCAACCCATGCTGAAACCGGGATGAACTTCATCTGCTCATCCTTATATCCAACGCCTTTCAAAAGCTTTTTTGCGCCGTCCTGAACTTCTTTGAACTTTGCCTCATCATAGTTGACTTCGTCCATCTTGTTTACGGCAATTATAAGCTGCTTCAGGCCCATTACCTGTGCCAAAAACGCGTGCTCCTTTGTTTGGGCCATTACTCCTTCTTTGGCTGCAATAACCAAAACAGCCGCGTCTGCCTGGCTTGTTCCGGTAATCATGTTCTTAATAAAGTCTTTGTGGCCTGGTGCATCAATAATGGTAAAATTGTTCTTTTTTCCCTCAAATTTCTTGTAGGAAACGTCGATTGTTACTCCTCTCTCCCTTTCCTCTTTAAGGTTGTCCATTGCGAACGCAAAGGCAAATGTTCCCTTTCCTACGGCTTTTGCCTCAGCCTCAAGCTTCCTGTACTCCTGCTCTGACAACGCACCGCTGTCATACAAGAGCCTTCCTACCAGTGTACTTTTCCCGTGGTCAACATGTCCAATGAAGACCAGGTTTACATGTGGTTTATCTGCCATTTTGAATTACCTCCAATCTTAAATTCGCCACCAATTCTCTAAGGGAAAAATTGGAAACCCTTTGCAATACAATTATCAATCCCTACATCAAAACCTTTAAAAAAGCTCTATTTCTTGCCCAAAAAGCAGGTTTTTGGCCATGCCTGGTTTGCGGCTTTCACCGGAAGCCCACTCTCCCAAGGGCTTTAAAGGCATTGAGAGGAAAATTGTTAGATGGCTCAAAGGTTTTACTTGGATACTGCAATCTGGAGGGACTACTTTGAGGACAGGAAAGACGGCATCAGGCCTTTGGGCGAATTTGCCTTCCAGTTCTTGAAGAATTGTGAAAAGGAGGGCTGCATGGTCTTGTATTCCGAAACCGTTGTCCATGAGCTGAGGCGGGATTATTCTGATGAAAAAATAAAGCAGGTTTTTTCTTCTTTCGAGCATTTTCTTGAAATAGTGCCCATTTCTAATGAGCAATACTCGGAAGCAAAAGAGTTAACCGCAATAAAAAGAGACTCTCACGAATCCGACATTTTGCACTCTATTCTTGCAAGGGACAACAAAGCGGTTTTGGTTACGCGAGATTTTCATTTTGAAAGCTTGCAGGATATTGTTGAGGTTAAAGCGCCAGAAGAAGTCACTTTTGGCTAAAGCGCTTTTTTAAAATATCCATGAATTCTTTGCCGGCCTCTTCCCGCAGCTTGTAAAATTCCTCATCCGTCTTTGCCTTTCCCTGCCCCTTGAACACGCCCCTTGCAGCAAACAGCGCTTCCCACGCCTTCTTTTTCTCCCTTTCTTCCGCCAGCCTTTTCAGCTTGTCCCTGATAGATTCCCTGATAAACTCTGTTTTAGTGCTGTAATTGAATTCCCTCATGTCTTTTTCAATCTGCCTTGCCATAACCGAACTTAACTGAATGCTCACATGCTCCATAGCACAATGTAATACATAATGCTTTTTAAAAACCTTTCTTTTCCAGCTTTTGCCTAAACCCTGCCTTCTCTCTTGCCCTCCTGCTCAAAAGCCCTTTTTTTCGTCCTTTTCCCCTTCGGATGCTCTCTTTCACCCCTTTTTGCCTTTTTCGGCAAACCCTTCTTTGAGACACTTAGCCATTTTCGTAGATTCTCCTCAGAAATGCCTTTCTGGATTTGGCCCAAAAATCTGCATGTTTGCTGGCTCGGACAAAATGCTTAGAAGTTGCTTTACAATTTTCCTCGGCTTTTGAGTGGTATTTAGCCTAATGTTGGTTTCATGCACAATCTCGGAGAGCAGTGCCTTTAGTTGAGGGAATGCCTTAAAATCGGCTTTCTCTGGTGTCTCTGGTTCAAGCCTGAACCCAAGTCATTTTGCCAGCTTGGCAATTGCCCTAAAACTGGCGGCGTGCATGTTGTCTGAAATTTTTTTAAAGCCAGGGTGTTGATTCCGTCCACTGGCTCTAAAAAGCTTTACAAATTCATTTCTTGAAAGAGTATTTTTTTTCGCCCGCTCTGTCTCAAATCAGAAACCAATCTGGCCCTTTCTCTTGCAGCAAGCCTGGTTGCTTCCAGGAATCCTTTGGGGGTTCTTCTTCGGCATTAGAGAATTACAGCAATTAGAGTATTTAAGGTTTGTTCTTCAAGGGATTTTAAAAATCAGGACAGTTTCTTCTTTTCTTTCTTTCCATTGAGAATTTCGTCTATTTTGCCAATTGACTCAAATGCCCTCAGAACCTCGAGCGGGAGGGCTAGGACAACTGTATTGCTTTGGTCGCTGCTCAAATCGTTTAAAGTGTTCAAGGTCCTTAAATGTAGGGCTCCTGGTGTGGCTGCAAGGGTCTGGGCTGCCTTTTTCAGGTTAACTGAGGCTTCCACCTCTCCTCTGGACTTTATGATTACGCTCCTTCTCTCCCTTTCTGCCTCTGCCTGCTTTGCCATTGTCCTCTTCAAATTTTCCGGAAGCTCAACGTCCTGCATTTTGATGCCAGTAACCTCAATGCCCCAGGGGTCTGTTTCCTTGTCAACGATTATTTCTATTTCCTCGGCAATCTCGTCCCTGTTTGTTAAAACTTCATCCAAACTCTTGTTTCCAATTATGTCACGCAGTGCGGTTTGGGCATACTGTGCAACGGCGTAAGTGTAATTTTGGATGTTCAAAACGGCCTTTTTTGGGTCTTTGACAGAGAAGTAGACAACTGCGTTGACCCTGACCGGAACATTGTCCTTTGTCATGACCTCCTGCTTTGGAATGTCGACAGTCTTAATTCTAATGTCAACCTTCCTGTAGGACTGCAGAATTGGAATGATGAAGTTGACACCTGGCCCCATTATGCTCGAGTACCGGCCCAAAGTGAATTTGATGCCCCTTTCGTACTCGTAGATAATCCTTACCATCATCAGGGCCAAAAAGACAAGGACAACTACTGCTGCACCGAGTTCAAAGAACATTAAAACCAAGAGAATTAAGGCTGGGAAACTTTTATAAAAAGTTTCATCAAAAACCTGTGGCATTAAATCTGCCTTTTATGCCCCAAGAAAATTATTTAAATGGGTTTTTTCCAACAAAAAGCCCTTTCAATCCAAAAAGAATTCCGCGCTTTTCACTGTCAAATCCATGCCCTTTCTTTTCCTGACTTCCTCTATGACCAGCTTCTGCATTTCCCTTGGGAGCTGTTCGTAGCCGGCGTATTCTGCTGTCCAGATTGCCCTTCCCTGGGTTGCGCCCCTGATTGCGGCCGAGAATCCAATTAGCTCTTTGACAGGGGCCTTTGCAATGAAGATGCTTGCATCGCCTTCCTGTTTCATTTCAGTAATTTGGGTTCTTCGCTGCCCAAGTTCTTTGGAAACAGAGCCCATGTAGTCCTGTGGTGTCGTGATAAAGAGAATCTGCTTTGGCTCGAGCAATACAGGGTCTGAGCTCAGCATGCATGCATAGCACGTTCTTGTAATGGCTGGAAGCACCTGTGCCGGCCCCCGGTGAATCGCGTCCTCGTGAAGCTTTGCGTCCTCGAGCTGAATCATTATGGCGAAGCATTTTTCTTTTGCAAGCGGGCCCTGGTCCATTGCGTCCTTGAACCCCTGGATGACCAGTTCCCTTATTTCGTGCAGTGCGACTATTCCTCTTGTCATGTCAACTAGCATGCAGTTGTTGTGAACTGCCCAAACTCTCCTTGAAACATCTCTTCCAAATCCCATTTCCTCGAATTTGGCGATCATTTCCTTGTCCTTTGGCTTTATCTTGCCTGAAAGCTTTGACTCGATGAGTTTTTGCAGCTGCTCTTCCGGAATCCTCTTTGCGCTCATCTTGAACTTGTTGTGCTTGTTCGGGCTTTTTCCTTCTAGTGTAGAGCTTTCCTTGTTGATTGTTTCCCTGTAAACAACTATTGGAGGGGAAACTTCTATTGGGATTTTGTGGTCGTTCTCAATCCTGTACTGTGTTACTTCCAAGTGCAGTTCTCCCATTCCGGAAAGCAAGTGCTCGCCTGTCTCCTGGTTTAGGGATGCCACAATGTTTGGGTCCTCTTTTGAAATCTGCCTTATAACTTCTATAAGCTTCGGCAAATCCTTTGTTTGCTTTGGCTCAACGCTTATTGTCATAACCGGTTCGGCTGAACTCTTAAAGCTTTCAAATGCCTTGATGTCATAGCTTGCTATTGTTTCCCCTGCAAACACTTCCTTCAGGCCTGTGATGCCTGCAATGTTTCCTGCGGCAACCTCGTCAACTTTGAGCTTGTCCTGGCCCATAAAAAGCACAACCTGCTGTATTGCAACCTCTTTCTGCATTCCTATTGCCCTGACCTTTGTCCCTGCTTTTAGGGTTCCGCTGTAGATTCTGCCTGTTGCAATGTCTCCTGCGTGCGGGTCAACTGTAACATCTGTTACCATCATGCTTACTGGCCCTTTTTCGTCGCATGCAAGCATTGCCTTTCCAACCTCTGATTCCAGGTCGCCTGACCAGATAGCTCTTGTCCTGTATTTTTGTGCTTCAATCGGGTTTGGCAAATGCTCTATAACCATTTTGAGCAGAATTGCGTGTAATGGGCTTTTTTGTGCCAAAGTCTTCTGGTCCTCGTTTTTGCAGAAGTCAAAAACGTCTTTGAAGCTTATGTTTGTTTCCTTCATTGAGTGGATGCTTATTGCCCAGTTGTGATAAGCGCTTCCAAAGGAGACGCTTCCATCGTTTACCTTGACCTGCCATTCCTCTTTGTAGTCCTTTTCTGCGTTGGACTTAATCAGCTTGTTTACCTGCGCTATTGTTTTTACAAACCTTTCCTGCATTTGCTCTGCCGTCAGCTGAAGCTCGTTTACCAGCCTGTCCACCTTGTTGATGAACAGAACAGGCCTTACCTTTTCTATCAAAGCCTGCCTTATGACTGTTTCTGTCTGGGGCATTACCCCTTCTACAGAGTCAACAACGACTATTACGCCGTCAACCGCTCTCATTGCCCTTATGACCTCTCCGCCGAAGTCAATGTGGCCTGGCGTATCAATAATGTTAATCAAGTGCTTTTTGCCCTTGTATTCGTGGACAAGGCTGATGTTTGCCGCGTTGATTGTTATCCCGCGCTGCTGCTCCAGCTCGTAGTAGTCCATCATTCTCTGTTTGCCTGCGAGCTCTTCGCTCATCAGGCCGGCGGCCGCAATTAGGTTGTCTGTCATTGTGGTCTTGCCGTGGTCAATGTGTGCAACAACGCCGAGGTTTCTGATGTTTTCACGGTTGCTCATCAGTTGCCCTGCAAGCTTTACCATGTCCTCTTTTCTTCCCATTAGAAATACACCTGTTTACCTGCTGCTCTTTGCAATCCTTTCCACTTCGTCCCTTCTTTTCACAGAAAGGCTTTTTGGGTCCTCTTTTGATGCGAGAATCAGTTCTTCTGCAAGGGCTTCGGCTGCGTCTGTCTTTTTCTTGAACGAGCCAACAAAGCCTGCAAGTGCAATATTTTTCAAAGCCTCATCTACCCTCGTCATTGGTGCCACGTCAACAGCAACTGCGTATGCAATTCCGCCCCTTTTGATCTTTGTGATGTCTTCTCTGGGGGCAGCGTTTTCAAGCGCCTTAACCAGTGTCTGCAGTGGGTTTTGCTTGGTCTTGCTTTCAATAATCTCAAATGCCTTTTCAACAATTCTCATGGCCTGCAGCTTTTTGCCGCAGCCGTCCCTTCCCCTGATGTACTTTCCGCTCAGCTTTCTTTTTCCCTGGCCTGATCTCATGGTCTTGTTGACAAGCCTTTCAACAATGCTCATCTTTCCCTTTTCAAAGCGCTTTTGGGTCTGCCTTCCAAAGCTGTGTGGCACGGTCTTTGAGTCAAGAAGGATGTACCTTGCAAGGCCAAGGTCTGAAATTTCCACGCCTTCGCTTCCCCATCTTCCAAAAACATCTGCCATAAAAATCAGTCCTATCTCTTAATTTTTTCTTTCCTTCCGCTTCTGAGCATTTCAAGTGCCTGGTTGTTCACGTGTGTAACCCTGTATTTCACGCCCCATAGGTCTCCCTTGGGCCCCCCTTGGGCTCCGCCGATTCCCTCTACTATTACCTCGTCGTGCTCGTCAATGTGCTTTATTGCGCCGTCCCCTGGAGCCAGTGCTGTCAGCTGCTTTCCGTTCTTAATCAATTGCACCCTGACACACTTTCTGACACCTGAATTTGGCTGCTTTGCCGTAACTCCCCTTTTTTCTGTGACTATACCGCGTCCTTGCGGGCTTCCCTCAAGCAAATTGTGCTTGTCCCTCATCCTGAGGGTTTTCCTCTTGTACTTGGGGTTTTTCCACTTCCATTTCTGCCTGTCGTCCTCAAGCTTCCTTGCAGCAAATTCTCCTCTAGCCATAATCAATCACTTTAATGAATTTTTATATCGTCAATATTATAATTCCTCTGTGCCAGGGCTTTAATTCTTTTCAGTCTGGCCATTCCATTCAAAAGAGTCCTTTTTTCGCCTGGCTCCAGTGAAACAGAGGCAATTTTCTTGTCGTTCTTCTCAGAAATCTGCACTCCCTTAACTTTTACGGTGTACAAAGCCTTTTTAATGAATTCCTCCGCGTTTTCAGTGTACTCCAACAGTTCCACGTTCAGCCTGAGCGTCTGCCTGAGTTTTTTTACTGCTGTGGCATCCTTTCCAATTGCCTTCCCAAGTTCCTTCTTCTTCAATAGAAATGCAATAACCTTTCCCTGGATAACGCAGTCCCTTGCATTGGCCCCGCTCGCGCTGTTGAGGGCATTCAAATAAAAAATCTCGTCACTTGTCAAACGCATTTCTGAACACTAATATTACTTCTTACCCTTCACAAGCTGCAAAACCTTGCTTTTTCCGGCATCCTTAACGCCTGCAAACGAAACAACAAAGGGCTTGCCGCAGTATCTTCCGATCTCAAGGCCTGTTGCCTTAAATTCGTAAAAGGGGATTTGGGATGCTTTGCAAACCTGCTCAACCCTTTCCCTTGCATACTTTTCCGCGTTCTCGCTTATGATGACAAGCTTGCACTCGCCATTTAGGGTTTCTTTCTCAACCTGCCGTCTTCCAAAGAAAACCTTGCCTGTGTCAACGGCACGCCTTAACTCCTTTCCAACCTCTATTGCCATAAAAAAGAACCTCACTTGCTTTTCATAATCAATTCAACTATTCCTGTTCCAACCTTCACAGGCTGGCCAACAATAATGTTTTCTACAACACCCTGCAAATCGTCCTTTTCTCCCTTAAAGGCTGCATCCAGCAAGTGCTTAACAGTTTCCTCAAATGCCGCCCTTGCAAACGGGCTTTTCTTTTCTCTTGTGATGCCTGTTCTCACAATTCCCTTGATTGTGCTCGAAAAAGTCATCAGGTCAGCCAAAAGCATCAAGTGCCTCAAATCAACCAAAATTCCGTTCTCATCCATTGTTTTGCGCAATTCATTAAAAATCATTGTCCTTCCGGCCTCAATGCCCAAAACATTGCTAATCTCCATGATGTCGTTTGTGATTGTCTTTTCTGTATTGATTTCAGGAAGCTTCAACACTGCTTTTAAGTTGCTTCCGCTTGTCCTTATCACAAACTCACCTGACTGCTCAACAACCAAAACCTTTTCAATTCCTCTAACCCCATGAATTCTTGTGTTCAAAAGCTTCAAAAAATTCCTTCGCATCCTAAGCAATGGCTCCCTTTTGGAAAAGGCAAACTCAACGTTCAGCTTCCTTTGCCTAATCTTGGCATTCTTCACGTTTTTCTTCAGCTTGTCCAAAAGCTCCTTTTCATCAAGGCCTCTTTCCGAAATCTTCTCCTCGTTAAGGGAAATTGAAACCTTCTTTGTGGCAAAATCTTCCTTCATCTCGCCAATGTCCGAAAACCTAACATCAATAAGGCTCTTTGCAAGCCTTTCGGCCTTGTTTTTGTCCTTGGAGTAGGGCTCCTGCATAAAAATAGTCATGGTGGGGTACTTGGCCTTGCTTCTCCCATCAACAATTTCCTCAACCCTTTGGATTCCGCTTCCAACACTAACCTCTGCAGCACCAGCATAGTGCTTTGTTCTCAGAGTCAGCTGTGTTCCTGGCTCTCCCAGGCTTTGCGCGGCAATAATGCCAACTGCCTCTCCTGGCTCGGCCCTAAGCTTGGCATAGGCTTCCTCAATGTGCTTTGCCAGGGCATCGGCCTTCTGCTTGTTCATATTCCTCTTTTCTGCAACTGATGCAATCTCGTCCATAACGCTTTTTGGCAAAGTGGTTCCTTCCCATGTCTCTGTGGGCGCGGCTTCCCTTTCAGGCCTCTTCTCTTCCTTCACAACCTTCTTTGCCTTCTTCTTAACGGCCTTTTTGTCCTTAACGGCCTTTTTTACGACCTTCTTTGCCTTCTTCGCTTTCTTTTCTTCTTTTGCCATAAACCCCATCACGCCTTCATCTTGTCAGCTTCCTTTTCCACATCAATATTCTTTCCCTTAATCGAGTTCTTTGGGAAGACTCCGTC
Source organism: Candidatus Falkowiibacteriota bacterium (assembly GCA_017610485.1). Classification (GTDB taxonomy): domain Archaea; phylum Iainarchaeota; class Iainarchaeia; order Iainarchaeales; genus JAFCCL01. Next base: position 112 of record JAFCBY010000032.1, on the reverse strand, counting down.
CTCACCATAACTAAACTGCACAAGGTCCATAGAAGCTGTCCTCACCGTATTGTCGTTGTTCACAACCAAGTCCTTCAAACTGTTTGCAAGCCTCCTGTAAAGGTAACCTGAA
>JAFCBY010000121.1 GCA_017610485.1 Candidatus Falkowiibacteriota bacterium | reverse complement strand
ACAATCAACGAAACAATCCACATCCGCCCCTGTTTCCCTGAGTATCCAGGACTCCAAGACAAAGATTGCAACAATGCAGGACGTAATCGACCTAGTGGGCCAGGAATACGTCTGCATTTCCTCAAATGACACAAGCTTTTCATTCTGGTGGAACCCCCAAAAGGTGCTTTCAGATCTTGACTCCATAAAGAATGGAATAAACAGTGACTGGGAGCTCGACGTGAAGTGCGAGGTAATTAGCTCATAGTAGTAAGCGGTTTTTTAGATGCTTGGCTCTTTTTGGGTTGGAAACCTGTTTCTTATCGCCCTTCTTGGCATTGCAACAAGCTTTACAGATTTAAGGAAAGGGCTTATTCCAAACAAGTTTGTGTTTCCTGCAATAGCGGCCGCTCTTATTCTCAACTTCCTGAACGGCTTTGACTTTGCGCCATTTTTGGTGAACGGCTTCCTCGCCTTTCTCCTGGGGTTTCTTTTCTGGCTTGCAAGTTTGTGGAGTGCGGGGGACGCAAAGCTCTTTCTTGCATTTGCCCTGCTTGTCCCCTTCTCTTTTTACGACCAGTCTTCGCTTTTTCCGGCCTTCTCAATTCTTGTGAACTCCTTTGTCCCAGTTTTCATTCTCTTGCTTGCGCTTGTTGTAACAAGGACAAGCACAGAACAAAAAGTCCTCGCGCTCAAGCAGGCTTTCAAGCCAAGCCTCATTGCATCGGTTGCAGTCTTCTTCTTTTCATTCTACTGGCTTTTGGAAATATCCCTTCCATTTCTTCCAATCCAGCTGGACTTTTTCACAATGGCGCTTATCCTGTTCGCTCTTGTTTCAGCCGTTGAATTCCTGCTGCCAAAAAAGTCAATCTACTTCTTTGCCCTGCTTTGCCCAATTCTCCTTTTCCTAAGGCTTGAGGCCGCCCTAACAATAGAATTTGCGTTGTTCTTCGTTTCCTTCATGCTTGCCATCCTCCTGCTCCTGTTCTTTGTCCTAAGGCTTGGATTTTCCTGCTTTGGCAAGCTGATTAAAGTGGGGGAATTGCGCGAGGGAATGGCGCTCTTGGAGATTCCTGTTTTGAGAAATGGCAAAATTGAAAAGAAAAACCCTGTTCTGCCCTCTTTTGTAAACATTTTCTCGGAAATAAGGGAAAAGCCGTTTATTGAGGCCAGGCCAAAGGGATTGGAAAAGAAAGATATTGCAAAGTTGAAAAAGGCAATGACTGAAGGAAAGCTCTCGTTCAAAAGCATTCTTGTGCAGGAAACACTCCCATTTGCGCCCCTAATCTTCATTGGCACAATCCTATCATTTTTCACCGCAACATTCTTTGCCTTCTAGATTTGTTTAAATAGGGTTTGGCAGACAACTTCTTTTGGGGGTTTAGAGTGCCAACAATTGACAATTTCGAAATCGACCAGAAAAACAATCTGGTCCTAATTTCAGTTAACCCAAAGATTTACCCCCTGCCGGTTGTCTTCTCCGCATCCTACATGATGCTTGACCAGGCCTTTGTGGTGGTTGACGGAAACCCCAAAACAGAAATAGTTGTAAGCCTTAGACCAAAGGCAGGCCAAAACCTTGAGGCCATTGCAAGAAACTTCAACAGCCAGCTCCTAAACTATGCAGTCAACGCCAGTGAAAGCAGCAAAACTGCCCTGCTAAGGGATCAGCTAATAAAGCAGGCCTTTGCAGGCCACACAAAAACTGATTGAACATGAGGCAAATAAGGCTTGATAGAAAAGGCAATTCCGCTGAAATCGACTTCAACAAATTCTTTTATCCTCTTCACATTCTGCAGCAGGGCGCAACAGCTTTCAAGGAAGTTGCAGACATTTCCGTAGAAGACCTTGGCCACAGGGCCCTGGTAACAGTCAGCCCTAAAGGGGATGGAAGCAGCGAGCAGGCTGCCCTCCACTTCTGCAACTTTGCCCTTGGCCTAAAAAGGGAGTTGGGCGAAAATGCCTGACTTTCAGCGAAACAAGTTCTTCACCCATGAGCTGCAAGACGGCCGAATTGTGCTAATAACAGAGCTTGGCAGGTTCACCGCCCTGTCAAAGGAAGAGTATGCCCAATTTCAAAGGAACGAGCTTTCCCAGGAACTCTTCAAAAGGCTTGAAACTGCCCACATTCTTGTCACAGAACAAAACAAGGCAAACATTGCAGGCGATTATAGGTTGAGGTATAGCCATGTCTGTGAAGGGGTTTCCCTGCACATAATAAACCCGACAATGAGGTGCAATCACCGCTGCCTTTACTGCTATGCCAACTCTTCGCAGCTTGGAGAAAGCGGCTTTGACATGGATGAAAAGACAGCAGAAAAAGTCGTTGACTTCATCTGGCAAAGCCCCTCGAAGAACATCACAATGGAGTTCCAGGGCGGCGAGCCGCTTGCAAACTTCCCTCTAATCGAGTCCATTGTAAACTACACCAAAGGCAAAAAGGGAAAAAGGGTGCATTGGAGGATTGTCTCAAACCTCTCAATGATGGACGAGACTATTGCAGCATTCCTCAAAAGAAATAATGTTTTGGACATTTGCACTTCCTTGGACGGGCCAAAGAAAGTTCATGACAAAAACAGGGTTTTGGCCGGAGGCAGCAGCTTTGACAAAACAGTTCATTGGATAAACAGCCTGAGGCAGGACTTTGGCTTCAAGCAGGTTGGCGCACTCTGCACAGTAACCAAAAACACATTGCCTTTCTCCAAGGAAGTGATTGAGACCTATCTAGGCCTTAATCTGCCAGACCTAACATTTGTGCCGCTGAGAAAGGCTGGCTTTGCAAAGCAGAACTGGGAAAAGATTGGCTACACTGCAGAGCAATACCTGGACTTTTGGAAAGATGCAGTAAACCACTGCATCGCCCTAAACAGGGAAGGGAAGCAGATAAAGGAGCAGATAAGCGTGCTGTCCCTCGGCAAAATGAACCGGTTTGAGCCAAGCTACCACACCTGCTACTCAAAACCATGCGGCGCTGCCCTGATGCAGTGCAGCTACCAGCCAAACGGGGACATATTCTCATGCGATGAGGCAAAGTCAGAGCCATTGTTCAAAATCGGGGATGTTTCGCAGAGCTACAAGCAGGTCTTTACCTCGCCCGAAGCCCTAAATCTTGTTTCTCTTTCCTCCTCACTTGGCTTCATCTGCAACGAATGCAAGTTCACAGGCTTCTGCAGCCTATGCCCTGTCCTCTGTTACACAAGCCAGGGAAACTTTGTGCCAATTCTTTCAATGGACGAGGAAT
>JAFCBY010000031.1 GCA_017610485.1 Candidatus Falkowiibacteriota bacterium | reverse complement strand
GTCCGGAGAAGAGTGATTTTGTCCGGAAAATGTCCGGAAAAAAGGAAACACTCTTGACCGATTAGTGTCCGAATAAATGTCCCAATGTCCGAATAATGTCCGAAAAAATAAAGCGAGAAAACAGCTTCTTTCCTATCAAAACAGAGTATCCTTCCCCTATTTGATTCAGAGATGGAGTGTAGGCTTTAAACAAGCTGCAAAAGTAAGTAGCACAAAATATGAAAAAGACCCAGACGAAGAATATGGAAAAAAATATTCGTGATTAAATTTGGAGGTTAAGGAAATGGCAAGGAAGAAAAAATCCGCAAAGAAGAAATAAAAATGGAAAATCTTTTCAGATAGCTTCACTTTGTTTTTTAGAGGGGGCGTTGCCCCCCCCTTACATTCTATCAAAAAAAGATTTTTATGAAATGAATTACTTTTTGTCTGCACTACCTGCAGCCATAAGCAAGTATGGGCATAGTGGCAACTAAAGAAATATAAACACCTATTGCCATTATATACCACTATGCCTTACAGGAAAGGAGTAACCACTATTCAACTGACCCCGCAAACAAGGGACAAGTTGAAGGACTTAGGAAAGAAAGGGGAAAGCTACGAGCAGATAATTCTGAAACTGCTGAAACCGGCAAAGAAATGAGCCAAAAACCAACTTTTTTGCCGGAACCCTTAAATACAACCTTGCGCATAATACTAATAGCAACCTATAAGGGCTATAGGGGGCTGCTGCTTGGGGCGTCTCTTGGGGAGGCGGGATTACAAACCACGCCGACGGAAAGAGAAAGCTTTAAATAGACTTCTACTTATTTTACTTATTTAAGGTGATTTAATGGTTAATATGACTATGGCTATTCCTGAACAATTACATAAAGTAATTAAAAAGTACCCAGAAATTAAGTGGACTGAAGTGGCAAGGCAGGCAATAGAAGAAAAAGCCAAGTTGCTTGAATCAGAGAAAGACCCATGGAAGCTATATGCTTACAAGAGATGGGCAGAAGAAGGAGAAGACGCGCATGAACTCTTCGAATTTTGAACAAGGAGACCTCGTTGTAGCCAACCTAATATTCTCAGAACAAATCGGGGCGAAAAGACGACCTGCACTGGTTATAAGCAATTCAAAATTCAACAGAGAATCAGATGACTTAATTTTGCTTAAGATAACTTCACAAGGAAGCAAAACAAAATATGACGTTTTACTGACTTCAAAAGATTTAGAAAAAGGACGGCTTAAGACTGAAAGCCATATAATGGTTGACAACCCAGTGACAACATACAAGAAACTGATAGAAACCAAAATAGGAAAAATATCAAAGCAGAAACTCAAAGAAGTAAAAGGAAAAATAAAGGAATTATATGAACTCTGAAAAGCACAAACTACTAATCACAAACAACAGACCAGTCTCGCGCAGTTCCGGGAGGCGGGAATTGCTAATTCTTAAATAGAACAAATGCATAGATGATACTATAGAACCCGCCGGACGGAAAAAGTGATAAAATGCCAGCACCAAAAAGAAGAAGATTAAAAATACGACAAAGACAGAAAAGGAGAAAAGACTATTCCAAAAAAAGGCAAAGTGCAATCAGTGACAAGACAAACCTTGGAAACGCTGAAGACACAGCACGGCGTTTTAGAGGAAAATTGGGAAAATGGGATAGAACCTTGGCAGAAGTGGAAAAAGACCAAGGAATAAAATTTCAAGAAGAAATAGGAAAATTGAAAAAAAGATTTCCAAGGCAAAAAATAGAAATTTTAGATGAAGGCTGTGGGCTAAGCACTCTTGCAGACGAATTAGAACAACCAAATGTGCATATTAGCAAGTCTGATTTAGTTCATTCAGTATCACCAAAAAAATTTCACAAGGTATCAGTACACGATCTTGCAAAACATTTTGGAAAAAATAGATTTCATTTAATAATTAGTACAAGAGGCGGAGTAGACTGGGGCGGCGACTACAAAAATGCGATTGCCAACATATATGCAACACTAAAACCCAGAGGAAAGGCATTTATAACAGCAACTGCAAATTCAGAGTTGATGCAAAAGTGTGCCCAAGACTTGGGGATAACATATAAAGGACGCTGGAATGGGATAATTTTATTTAAATAGAGACAGGATAACATGAGGAATGAAAAAATAAACCCACTAACCACTTACCGCCCACTAAATCCCCCGTGTGCAGATCCGGGAGGCGGGATTACACAATCACGCCGAGCGGCAGTATATTTATAAACTGTTTACATTAGTATATATTGTATGACAAGATTGCTTGTTATTAGCGACAGCAGTTCACTAATCATTGGAACCAAAGCAGGTTTGCTTAGCGTGATGTGTGAAGAATTCCAAGTCGAAATCCCTGAAAAGGTTTTTGAAGAAACGGTTATTGCAGGAAAAGAGCTGCAGAAAATTGATGCATTAAAGATAGAAGAAGCAATCGAAGAAAACAAAATCGTGATTAAAAAAGCAAAATCGTTGAAAGAAAGTAAAGCAACCAAGTGGTTAAGCCAACTTAATTTGGATGAAGGAGAAATGGAGGCCATAAAACTGTGCCTTCAAACAAACGCAAAATTACTACTGGTTGATGACCGGCAGGCAATAAATGCGGCAAAGTTGCTTGAAATAAACTGGGCAACAATTCCGGACATTGTTGTTGGTTTTGCTGAAAGGAAAAAAATCTCAAGAGAGAACGCATTAGAAGCACTAAAAATTGCTCAAAAAGAAGGAAGATACAAAATTGATTTTATCCTTAAAGCATTTACTAAAATCGAAAAAATAAAAGGAGGGAAAAAATGAAAACAGAACTAGTCTCAGCAAGGTTTGAAAAAAAAGACACGGCATTAATAGAAGAAGTTGCCAGAGAAGAGAAAACAGACAAAACCACTGCCCTGAAAAGGATATTTGTACTTGGCGCAAAACAATACAAACTCGAAAAAGCCATAAAACAATACCAACAAGGGAAGATAAGCATAGGAAAGGCAGCAGAAAACGCCGGAATAAGCCTATGGGAAATAATGGATGAACTAAAAGAAAGAAACATAGTGAACCCATTAGGCGAAGAAGAATTCATACAAGGACTTAAAAATCTTCAAAAGGTTTGGAAATGAATTGCAAGCCACAAACCACTTACCACTTACTAAATCCACCGTGTGCAGATCCAGGAGGCGGGAATACACAATCACGCCGGACGGCAAAAGAAAGATTTAAATAGAGTTCTACTTATTTTACTTATTTAGGTGATTTTATGGCTAATATGACTATGGCTATCCCTGATGAATTGCATAGCAAAATGAGAAAGCACTCTGAAATAAAATGGGCAGAAGTAGCAAGACAAACATTTCAAGAAAAGATAAATATTCTTGAAGCGGAAAAAGAACCACTTAGAGCATACGCCTACAAACGACTTGTTGAAGAGGGAGACGATGCAGAAAAACTCTTCAAGTTTTGAACAAGGCAACATAATAGTAGCAAACATTCTCTACTCGCAACAGGTGGGTTTTAAGAGAAGGCCAGTTCTTGCAATAAGCAATTCTGATTATAACAAGAATTCAGAAGACCTGATTGTCTTAAGTGTTTCCTCAACACCCACAAAAGCAAAATATGATGTAAAACTAACAAACAAAGATTTGGACGAAGGAGAACTTAGAGCAGAAAGCAAAATTCTTGTGGATTTTCCTACAACAATAGAAAAGAAGTTGATTAATCAAAAAATAGGAAAAATTTCCAACCAAAAGCTCAAAGAAGTAAAACAGAAAATCAAGGAATTGTATGAATTATAAGAAACAACAGACCACAAACCACCTACCGCCAACCAAGCAAAAATCCGGGAGGCGGGGATTGCACAATCACGCCGGACGGCAAGAAAGGTTTATAAATTAGTTGAACTAAGTCTATATTAGGTGAAATTATATGGGTAAAGAGGTTGCTGTGAATTTTAAAATAAAAGATTACACCAGCAGAGTTCTTGGTGTAGTGAAAGAGAAGTATGGCCTGAGAGACAAAGGGGATGCATTGGACAAGTTTGCTGAAATGTACGGCGAGGAATTTGTTGAGCCTGAAGTCAGAGAGGAAGTCGTAAGGGAAGTGATTGAATCCTGTGATAGGCATATTAAGAAATATGGCTTTAGAAGCAGAAGCGTCAAAGACTTGAGGAAGATAATTGAGGCGGAGTAAGTGCCATTCAAATATGACTTCAGTGACGAGCTAGAGGAAACTCTAGACAAGTTATTCAAAAAAGATAGGAAACGATATGAAGCAATAATGAAAAAAGCAGAAGAAGTTGCATCAAGAGATCTGACTACCGTAGAATTTTATAAGAATTTAAGATATGACAAAAAAGAATACAAAAGAGTTCACATAGACAAAAGCTTTATTCTAATGTTCAAAGTATTCAAAGAAAAAAAGTTTATTCTCTTTGACAAGTTTGACCACCATGATAACATCTACAAAAGGAAATAATACGAATTCCGAATTTCAAACTACCGACAACAAATCAATCTCGCGCAAATCCGGGAGGCGGGAATCTGTTTCCTTTTTATATTAAAAATGCATAGATGATACTGAAAAGATCGCCGGACGGAAGTGTATATGACTAAAGGAATTCATCCAAGTTCCAAGTTGAATCTTGTTCGAGACAAAAATGTTTTGGGTAAAGAATGGCTTAATACCTATAATGAATACTTTAGTAACCAAGAAAACATTGAGTTGTTTATTCTAAAAACTCTACAATACATTCCGAAAAAGAAGCAGCTGAAGATTTTATATCCTTGTTCAGCAAGTGGAATGCTTGGCGAGAGCCTTGTAAAAATATTAGAGCATAAAGGCATATCAATAGAACTTGTTCTGGTAGACATATCCCAAGAGCACTTTGAGGAAAACAAAAATCCTAAAACCAAAAAGATTTTAGCAGACATAACCAAGCTTGACTTAGGGCAACTGTTTGATATCATAATAATGAGAAGTAGTTTGGATTACTTTCCAAATAAGAAGCTGCAAATTCAAGTACTTTCAAAATTAAAAAAACACTTGAATGAAAAAGGCGTATTTTTTAATCAGGCTGCTTCAATGCCTTCACTCATAGAAAGAGATTTGGCAGACAAAATTTACAAATCAAACAACAAAATAGGAAAGCGGCATTTTCAATGCAAGCAAGACATCGGAAAAATATACAGAAATGGTGGATTCGAAAAAATAAAAAAGATAGGTGAGGGCATACCTCTTGTTTTAACCGAGAAAGAGCACGCCAAAAGATATGAAATTAATAGAATTCAAATAGAGAAAATCCAAAAGAGTATTGAAAAAGTGCCATCTAAAAAAAGACCAAATATCAGAATCACAGAGACAGGTTACCAAATGAAATTCGTGTTCCCAATATATGCTGCATGGAAGAATTGAGATGAAAAAACCACAAACCACTAACCCCTTACCACCAACCAACTCCCCGTGTGCAGTTCCGGGAGGCGGGAATCTTTTTTGTTTATTCGAGGGGAAACAATTTGACTGTTGTTGAGTTTATTCGCTACAAGCTGCGTGAGGATGCCAAAACGGAAGATTTTCTTAAAGCAGCTGAAGAGATGATTCCGGAGTTAAAAACCCGAAAGGGGCTGATTGACTGGCAGCTTTGCAGGGGAGAGGACGAAACCCGGGTAGAGATACTGCACTGGAAGAGTTTGGGCGAAGCAAAAACGGCTGCTGAAACAGTGTTGGAATTAAGCAGTGTTCAGGCGTTTGTAAAATTTATTGACGAGACCACAACCGAAAGCGGCTATCTCGAAACAGAAAAAAGCTTCGAAGCTTAGAGGACCTCTTCAAATCGAGGAAGTGGGCAAGTATTAAATAGGACTAATTCCAATTAGTAATTGAAATGAAAAAAGCAGTGCTAATTTTGGTTGTTTTCTGCGCCCTGTTTTCAGGTTGCGTTCAGCCCCCGTCAGAGGAACTGCCAGCAGACTTTGAACTAGAGTATGGAAGCGGGGCAATGCACGCAGAATGGGGGCAATACCGTTTGGAGATGGACAGCGAAGGAAACGCAGTGTTTGAGAAAACAGCCGGAATAGACCAGAGCAAGAAATACGAGTTTGTGGCAAGCGAGGCTGAGAGAAAAAAGATTTACGACGCGGCCGTAGTAAACGGCTTCTTTTCCCTGAATGACAAATACGAGGACCCGACAATAATGGACGGCGGCTGGAGCGAAATAAACATTAGGGCAAACGGGGAAACAAAAACTGTTACAGTATATAATTCCCCCCAGCCCCAGTTTGAAGCAGTTGAAGCTGAAATAAGCCGGCTTATAATTTCAAAACAGGGAGAAGACGCTTTTTCCGTTGCAGATTTGGTTGATTGATGAAACTGAAACGAAACCGAATGCAATGCCGTGCAAACAAGACCTGATTCTTTTTTAAGCATTTGAATGCAATAATGTTTTTGGTTGAAATGCTGAAGAGCACTGATTATAAGCATCTGACAACAAAGCATTACGGCAGCTTCTCCAAGCTGGGTTTTAGGAAGAGCTACAACGACTTTGCAGAGCCCGGGGTTGGATGGGAGAGCGAGGTTGTTGAGCTTGTGATGGAAAACGGGGCAAAGAAAGTGCTGGACGTTGGCTGCGGCAACGGCGACTTGCTGATAAAGCTCAGGAAGAAGGGCTTCCAGGGAAAGCTGTTTGGAGTGGACCTTTCGAAGGGCATTCTCAGCGGAGGGATTGAGCGAAACAGAAAGGAAAGGCTTGGCATAACTTTTGAAGTTGGAGACATGCAAAGCCTAAGGTTTGAGGACGGTTTTTTTGACGTTGTTATTTCAAAGCACATGCTCTACCACGTGCCAAACGTGCAAAAGGGCGTTGACGAGATGCACAGGTGCCTAAAGCCAAGGGGAACACTTTTGATAACGCTGAACTCTAAGAGGAACAAGCCAAAGCTATTCAAATGCGAGAAAATGATTTTGGAGAAGTTTGGCTTGCACACAGAGCATGGGCAGCAGCTTGTCGGCCCCGAGAACCTTGAAAAATACTTGAAAAAGTTCTCAAAGGTTGAAACAAAGATTAGGAGCGGGAAACTCAACAAGCCAGAGCTTTTCGTACCGTACTTTGAGACCTTCAGGAACAATTATGAGCCAGAGCCAGGAAAGGAATTGTGGGCAAAAGTGCTGAAGTATGTCAAAGAATTTGTTGAAAGGGAAACCGAGAAAAACGGGGAATTCATTGAAACCTGCGTTACCAGCCTGACAAAGGCAGTTAAATGAAATTTGGTGAGCTGTCAATGGAGGCACCTTCACACGAAGCCTGAGGAAAAGGCATTAAAACAAGTTTGCGCTTACTTATAGCTGGAAAAAAGAGTGTGATTTGATGGCTTTTGAGGAAATTCTTGCACTGAACTTTTTTGGAAACACTGTTGAGCAGTACCTGTTTGCAGTAGTTGTCTTTGCAGTGGTAAACATTGCCGTGTTTGTCTTCAAAAAATACGTTTTGCACTTACTGTATGGCATTGCAAAGAAGACGGCCATAGAGTACGACGACATGCTGATAGATGTCATAAAGTCAATACACTACCCGTTCTACCTTATCCTTGCACTGTACATTTCACTCTGGTTTTTGACAGTGCCGCAGCTTGTGATGGACGCAGGCTACTACCTGCTGCTGATAGGCTGCCTTTTCTATGCGGTACGGGCATTGCAGGCCACGATAGACTTCTTTGCAACAGAGTATGACAAAAAGAGCCAGCGGAAAAGCCGTTTGGGGGGAAAGAGTAAGGCAGTGGAGTACCTTTCAAGGCTGGGAAAGTGGGCGCTCTGGCTTTTTGCGGCACTGGTATTTGTTGGAAACATGGGAATTGAGATAACGCCGCTGATTGCAGGCCTGGGAATTGGCGGCCTTGCAATAGCGTTTGCCCTCCAAAACATTTTGAGCGATGTGTTCAACTTCTTCGCAATCTACATGGACAAGCCCTTTATGGAGGGCGAATTCCTCATAATAGGGGACGACATGGGAACCGTGAACAAGATCGGGCTGAGGAGCACGAGGATTCAGACACTGAGGGGAGAAGAGCTTGTGATTTCAAACAACGAGTTAACAAGCACAAGAATACACAATTTTGGGAAGATGAAAGAAAGGAGGGTTGCCTTCAACATTGGGGCAACATATGAAACGCCCACCAAAAAGCTTGAGAAGATTCCTGCAATGGTGCAAAAGATAATTGAGGCGCAGAAGAGCACAAGGTTTGACAGAGTCCATTTTAAGTCGTTCGGCGACTTTTCACTGAACTACGAAATCGTTTACTTTCTGGAAAGCGTTGATTATGTGGAGTACATGGACGCGCAGCAGGCAATAAATCTGGGAATAAAGAGAGCCTTTGAAAAGGAGGGCATTGAGTTTGCCTACCCCACACAAAAGGTTTTTGTCTCAAAATAAATTGGCAGTGGTTTGATTGGAAAGCCTCGAGAAACTGTTTGACCCAAAATCCATTGCGGTGATTGGGGCAAGCAACCAGCAGGGAAGCGTTGGCTTTTCCATGATGAAAAACCTGATTGGATCCGGCTTCCGCGGAACGGTTTATCCGGTAAACCCGAAAAGGAAAAGCGTTTTGGGAATCCACTGCTACACCAGTATACTCGACGTGCCAAGCAACATTGACCTGGCAATTGTTGCCACGCCAGCCAAGATAGTTCCGGCCATTGTAAAGCAGTGTGTGGAGGCAAACACCAAATCACTGATTGTTGTGAGCTCTGGCTTCAGCGAAATCGGGCCGGAGGGAGCAAAGCTTGAAAGAGAGCTTGCTCGCATTTTGAAGGGAACAGGCATAAGAATGCTTGGCCCAAACTGCCTGGGCTACATCAGGCCTGACAAAAAGATAAACGCAAGCTTTGCCATAAGAAACGCCATGCCAGGAAAAATGGCCTTGATTAGCCAGAGCGGCGCACTCTGCTCCGGCATTCTGGACTGGGCGCAGAAGAAAAGGGTCGGCTTCAAGTACTTCATCTCAATCGGGTCAATGATGGACATAAACTTTTCAGACTTAATCGAGTTCCTGCAGCAGGACAAGGAAGTCGAAAGCATTGCAATGTACATGGAGAGCATCAAGGACGCGGACAAGTTTTTAAAGGCGGCAAAACGGTTCTCAAAGAGGCGGCCGATAATCGTGGCCAAGTCCGGCAGGTTTGAGGAAAGCGCAAAGGCAGCCATTTCACACACAGGGAGCATGGCAGGAAACGACGAGGTGTTCGAAGCCGCATTTTTAAGGGCAGGAATTGTGAGAATTGCAAACATACAGGATTTGCTTGGGGCAGCAGAGGCACTGGCGAAACAGGATCTGCCTAAAGGAAAAAGGGTTGCCGTTCTGACAAACGCAGGCGGGCCAGGGGTTATGGCCTCTGATGCCATAATGCGGAACATGCTGAGCATTGCAGGCCTTTCAAGGGCAACCATGAAAAGCCTTGAAAAGGAGATGCCACTGCACTGGAGCAGGGGAAACCCTGTAGACCTGTTGGGAGACGCAGGGCCCGAACTCTACGATAAGGCACTAGGCATTCTGTTGAAGGATAAGGGCATTGACGGCGTGGTCGTTATACTGAGCCCGCAGGCAATCTCAAAGCCTTTGGAGGTTGCAAAGGCGGTTGTCAAAAGGGCTGAAAAGAAGAGGAAGCCTGTTCTTGCCTGCTGGCTTGGGGAAACATTTGTTGAGGCAGGCCGAAAGTATCTGCGCGAAAACGGCATTCCCTGCTACAGGAGCCCTGAGGAGGCCGTCAGGGCATTCTCCTACATGAATGCCTACAGGGAAATTTTGGGCAAGCTGGAGCAGGACAATTTCCCAAGGCCGAAGGAAATGCAGCCGGACACGAAGAAGATTAGGGCAAAAATTAATCAGTACAGGGAGAAGGGCAGGCTTGTCATGACAGAAATTGACTCAAAGAAGGTTCTTGAAGAGTACGGGATCCCTGTGAATGAGACACTTCTTGCAAGGAATGCAAGGGAGGCCGTGAAGAGGGCAAGGCAAATTGGCTTTCCGGTTGTGCTCAAGGTGGTTTCCGATGAGATAACCCACAAGTCAGATGCAGGGGGCGTTGCCCTGGGCCTTGTCAAGGAGAGGGAAGTTGAAGACTCATTTAAGAGAATAACAAGGAATGCGAAGAGGGCCTTTCCAAAGGCCAGGATTTTGGGGGTTAACGTGCAGCAGATGATTCCAGTAGGAAAGGCCGAGCTTATTTTGGGAAAGAAGACAGACAGCATCTTCGGCCCTGTGATAATATTTGGATCTGGCGGAATCACGACGGAAATCCTTGGTGACAAAACTCTTGAGCTTCCCCCCATAAACAAGAGCCTTGCAGGAAGGATGATAAGGAAAACCAAAATCTCAAAGCTGTTCCTCGGCCCAACGGCAAGGGTGAAGGCAAACGTCAAAGAGCTGGAAGACATTCTTGTCAGGTTCTCGCACTTTGCAGCAGACTTCCCTGAAATAGAAGAGGTTGACGTAAACCCGCTAATTGTCTCAAAGGGAAAGTTCTTTGCGGTTGACGCCAGGATAATTCTCTCCGCGAGATAGGGTTTTACCGGAAACCCCCCTAGTGTAAAAAATCACCGGAAGCCTGCTCTATCCCAACTGGCTTAAAAGGCAAAAACCCCTTTTATTGGATGCAGACAATTGAGAAATTGCAGAGGCTGGGAAGCGCGGCAAGCTGGGACAGCTGCGGCGGCGTAAAGCAAAAGTCTTTGAGGAAGGCAGGCGTCATTGTGAAGAGGGCGCAGTCATTCATCCAGGTTGAGGGTGCAAGGCAGGCGAGGATGAGATCTTTCTGTTGAAGGGAAAAAAAGGATCTAGAGGCAGCCTGTGCCTGCCTTCCATCGCGCAATATTGTTAATCAAGGAAGGCATTGTCAGGTCACCTTGCTCCCACTGGGAGATGCGGGTTAAGAGGATGGAGGTAGTAACGCAGCCTGCGTCCTCTGCCTCGAATGCGCCAATGTCAGGCCTGGTCCCGTTGTAGGCCAGGCTTAGGCCCTGTCCGCTTGTCCAAGTTAGGGGCGCGCTCAGGGTCAAAGTGTTTGTCGTGTAATTGATACCGGTAATTCTTGCGGTTTGGGTTTGGCCGTCCAATTGTATTAGGTCTCCTTGCTCGCTGTCAATGCCGTAACCGTCGTAAAAATAAAATGCGTCGTCAACCTGCATTGTTGTGCTGTTGTTTCCCGAGTTTGTGGTTGTTGTTAGGAAGGCGCCTGCATCCACCATGGTGCTGGATGATGAAAGGTTAAAGTTGTGATTTGTTTCGTCTTCAAACAGTGGATCTTCCTCCAAATTGTTCCTGAATTGGGCAGAATAGTTTTGCTCCCACCAGGCCAAGGAATATGGCGTGCTGGGTTCCCCGTACTCAAAATAGTCTGGGTGGGCGATTATGTTCTCTTGCGCTGGCTGTGTTCCAAGAATGTCATTATTTTCAAACAAATATCCTGAAGGCCCGCTGGTCATAACATTTATCTGAATTGGCCTTCCGTCGGCATTTGCCCAATCCCACAGGTTGTACACCCCGTTCCAGTTCTCAAAATCGTTCTTGTACAGGATATTGTTCTTCA
>JAFCBY010000030.1 GCA_017610485.1 Candidatus Falkowiibacteriota bacterium | reverse complement strand
GCACTTAGCAGATTGAACTTCAGTGGGCCTTTCAATAATGTTCTGAGTTTTTCCAATCTTTTCAAAAGCCCGGCTTATGCTCTTCAAGTTGTTTATGCCATAGTCAATAATGCCCACATCAGCAACTTCTTCATTTGCCATGTTTTCTTACCTCAATTCCTCTCTTCAAAAGCCCGTCCTTGATTTCTCCAATTGACATCTTTCCATAATGAAGCAATGAGGCAACAGCCACCCCATCGCAACCGCTCTCTTTAATGCATCTGGCAATGTCATCAACACTTCCAGCACCGCCTGAAGCTATAATCGGAATAGAAACTGCTTCAGAAACCCGTTTGGCAAGCTCTAAATCAAACCCCTTCATTGTACCTTCCCTGTCGATAGATGTTAAGAGTATTTCACCGGCTCCGAGCTGTTCCGCCTCTTTAGCCCACTCTACAACATCAAGGCCGGTTTTCTCACGGCCATTGTCAGTATAATTTTCCCACTTTCCCTCGCCAACCTTTGTTGCCTCTATTGACACAACAATGCACTGCGATCCAAAAATTTTAGCCGCTTCTGTAATCAGCTTTGGGTTTTTGGTTATAGCAGTATTCATTGCCACCTTATCTGCCCCGGCTTTCAAAAAGGCCTTTATGTTCTCCGTAGACCTTATCCCGCCTCCAACAGTCAGTGGAATGAATATATTGTCAGAGGTCTGGTTAACGATGTTCAGCAAATTGCTCCGCTGGTAGAGGCTTGCCACTATGTCCATATAAACCAGCTCATCAGTACCCTCCAAATAATATTTCTCGGCCAGGGGATTCGGCTTTCCAACAATACGAAGGCATTCAAGGTGCACTCCCTTTATGACATTAGGGCCCTTAACGTCAAGCCTGGCAATTATTCTAGCTTTTCCCATCACTTACCCCCCCTTTTCAAATCACTGCATACTACCCGTCCCATCATTTCTTTTATTAAGCTAATTACCCTTGCAGTGGCCTTGCCGTCCTGCCTAAACGCAATTCTTTCAACAAACGCCGCAATTTTTTCCTCAAGAGCAGGCCTTTGCCTGTCATCCAGTGCCAAAGCAAAAGCCTTGACAAACTCGCTTTTATTGCTTGCCCTAAGAACAGCATCAGAATCATAACTGCCCCTAAAATCCTTCCGCCCCTCCTCCTCAAACACAACAAAAGGCTTTCCAAACACCATTCCCTCCAAGCCAACACTGGAAACTTTGCCAACAACCACATCGCAGGCATTCAATAACTCATACAAGTCAACATCCCGCAAAACCATTGCCTTGCCGCCAAGCCTGGCCTGCCACCTCTTAGGGTCCTCAATCTTCCTCACCTTAACAACAAACCTTGCTTTTACATCAGGGAAAGCCACCTCAACCCAGTCAATAAGGTTTCCAATTGTGTCAGTGTCAAACATAAGCCCCTCGGCGGCAAAAACAACAAGCTTTTCCTGCAGCCCAATGCCCTGGCTTTTCCTAAACTTTTCAGGGTTGAAGCTGCGGTTATGGGTGGCGTCAAACTTTGGGCTGCCTGTTGCAACAACCCTTGCCCCTGAAACGCCATGGCTTACCAAATGGCTTTTTGCCAAATCACTCCACACTGCAATTTTGTTCGCCGTAAGCGGGGCATAGCCAATAATCCAGTCCCCCTTTGGTGTAAGAGGCTTGAGGAGCCCGTGTTGAAGCACCAGGCTCTTTATGCCAAACTGCCTTGCAACCAAAACAGAAATCCTTTCAAATGGCACAACATCCTCCCAAACCACAATCAGGGCAGGCTTTCTTTTTTCAAACTCCTTTAACAAAATGTCAACCAAAAAAACAAACTCAGGCCAATCCCTTTCAGTAAACCTCAAAACTCTCAAAATAAACGCGCTTGAAAAGTCCATTCCCTCAAACACAAGGCTTTCCCTAAAGCCTCTGTTTAACTTATACTTGCCGTAAAGCCCCCTGAAGAAAGCCCTCTTTTTTGAACGAGTCTTCAAAAAACGCAGGAATGCAAACGGGTTCAGAAGCTCCCTCACCAAAAAATCGTCCAAAGAAAAAGTTCCAAAACTAGTGTCCTTTTCCATCTCCTCAAGCAGGCTTCCCAAATAATCCCTGCCTCTAAAGAACACTGTTCTGCCCCTGCCTGAAGAAAAACCCTTGCCAACAGCTCTCCTGGCTTTTTTCTCAAACTCCAAAAGCTTCCTCAGATTAAAATTCTGCCAGCGGTCAACCGCCTTCTCTGCCCCAAAATCCAACAGCTTCAATTCCGCCCCTGACTTTTCAGCAGCAATCCTCGCACACTCCCCAACAAAACCAGCCTTTGGCCCAACAATTGTAGCTTCGCCTTCCCCCAAAGCAAGCTTAACCGCCGTTTTCAACAGCAAAAGAATCCCCTTAAAGGCATAGAAAAACTGGTGTTCCGAAACAACCCCAAAGCTAATTCCCCTGTAAGAGATGCCCTTCTCAAAGGCTGCATCGTGCTTAAACCATATCCTTGAAAATGCAACTGCTTCAGAATAAACATTTCTAATCTCCTGCAAGGAAAGAATGTCCGGAAAGTCCCTCTCCTGGCTCAGAACAACATTTTTTGGAAGGCACTTTTCCTTCGGCATAAACTCATAGCAAAGGCAATGCACCACTGCCTTTGGGTTCTTCCCTGCAATGGACAGCGCCTGCTGGAAAACTGCTTTATTTGGAACAAGAACCACAAAGGACTGCAATTCAGCCGCCCCCTAAGCTAATATAGGCCTTCTCAGTTGCCACTGCAGCATTCGCCCACAAAAAGTGCTGTAAAATATGCCGCCTAAGAAAATCATCCCTCTCCTTAAGCAAGGCTTTTCCTATCTTTTTCCCAATATCCGAAACGACTGCAGGGTTCACATACTCTGCAAATTTTCCAAAATATTCCCTAGTGCAGCCCTTCCCAGTAACAACTATATTTGCGCCTGCCAGCCCGGCCTCCAACGCAGCAAGGCCAGGCGTTTCATACCAGCTTGGCAGGCAGAATACAGAGCATGCGGCATAGGCAGACTCCAGCATCAGGCTTTCATGCGGCAAAGCCCCGGCAAACACCACATTTTTCCCTGCCTCCTGCCTGCATCTGATTTCATAAGCCCTGCTTTCCGGCGTTGCCTTCCCAATTATGACAAGCTTCCTGTCAATTCCACCCATAGCCCTAATCAAGGCCAAAACATTCTTCCTTGGCTCAATCCTGCCGACATACAAAACAAAATCACGCAGCCCAAATTTCCTCTCAAACGCATCAGGTCTTGCCTTTGAAAATCTCTTGTCAACGCCGTTTGGCACAACAAAAACTTTTTCCCGGGAAACCCCAAAAACCCTTTCAAGCGCGGATGCCTCGGCCAGGCTGTTTGGAAGTAGGATGTCTGCAAACTTAACAATCCTTTTCACCTTTGTCAGGCCAAAAAAGTCAAGCCTTTTGCTCAGCTCTGCGGCAACAGCCCTAACCCTTCCAAAGCCCTGGTTCCAGATAAAGGCATTCTCCAAAGAGGGCCAGTAAATCGTGCTAACTGCAACAGGCAAGCCAGCGTTCTTTGCCTTTTGAACAAGGGCAAAGTTGTCCCTGTGGATGTTGAAATTGTGGAACAGGTCAAAATCAGAGAAGTCTGTATCATATCCCTTCATCTCAAGAATTTCCACCTTGTGGCCAAGCCTTTCAAGCTCTTTTTTTGTCTCAAGCAGCTGGATTTCTCCACCGCCAATTTTTCCAAAAGAACCGGGTGAAGTATTGAACATAATGTGCATTTTCACATTTCCCCCAACAAAACACTGGCAATCCTGCTGCTTGCCCTGCCGTCGCCATAAGGGCTCTTTATCCCTTGCAGTTCTTTCTTTATCTCAGGGTAGCCTGCAATCACCCTCTTGCCCTCACTGACAATTCTGTTTCGGTCATATCCCGTAAGGCACCCGAATTTTCCAAGAATTTCTGGCCTGTCAGACTTGTCCCTGAGCACCACAACCCATTTCTTGTAAACGCTGGCCTCTTCACAGACACCTCCGCTGTCACTAAACAAAAACATGCAGTGGCTCGCAAGTTTAAGGAAATCAAAGTATCCCGCAGGCTCAATAAGGCACAAGTTTTCAATGCTTTGGGCTTTCCGCATTAGCCCAAATGCCTTCAGGTTCTTAACCGTTCTGGGGTGCGCGGGAAAAACAACCCTTAAAGGAATTTCTTCCATCGCTAAAAGCAAAGCCTCCAGATTTTTCTTCTCATCAACATATTCCTGCCTGTGGGCAGTCAAGACAGCATATTTTTCCGGCTCAAGGCAAAGCTTTTTCAGAATCCCAGAACTTTCTGCCCTTTCAAGATTTTTTTGCACTGCTTCAACAATGGTGTTCCCTGTAAGGAAAACACCCTCTTTCCGGCAGCTTGTTTTCTCAAGGTTCTTCAGTGCAACATCTGTTGGCGCAAAGGAAAACCAGGAGAGGTTGTCGGCAATTACCCTGTTTGCCTCCTCAGGAAGCCTCCAGTCAAAACTCCTCAAGCCAGCTTCGACATGGGCAAACTTTATACCGGCATAAAAACTTGCCATTGCAGCCGCAACAACACTGCTGGTATCGCCCTCCGCAACAACGACATCAAACTTTTCCTTTAAGAACAGTTTATGCAGACTCTTTATCATTTCCGAAACCTGCTCTGCATTGCTTCCTCCGCGAATGCCAAGGTTTTTCTCAACTTCGGGCAGCCGCAGTTCCTGCATAAAAACCTCATAAAGGTTGCGGTCATAGTGCTGGCCGGTATAGACCAGGCTTGTTTCAACCCCTTTATCTCTCTTCAGTAGCCTTATCAGTTCAGCGAGCTTTATTATCTCTGGCCTCGTTCCAAAAACAACTGCAATCTTCTTCAAATGAACCACCTGAAAAAATTTTCCCAATCCACCACTGCCGATTCCAAACGGCTTTTTTTTCGGCAGAATCCCAGTAAAAAATCCATCAAAAACTATCCCTGCTCAAAAACCTCTTCCAGCACCCTTCCATCATAATCCTTTGGCGCAGGCAGATTCATCAGATGTAGGATAGTGGGCGCCAAGTCAAAAAGGCTTACTCTGCCAATATCCTGCCCTCTTTTTATGCCTTGCCCGTTTATGACAAAAATGCCATCCCTGTGGTGGTTGGCTTTCCAGACACTGTCCGTTCCGAACAGCTCCTTTGAGCCCAGTGAACCAGCCACCTCGAAATCAGGGCAGGCAATGGTTACAAGGTCCGGGGCAATATCCAAAAATTTTCCGCTGTAAACCTGATTTTTTTCCAGAACCTTGCTTATCACCCTTTCGCCGGTTGCAGGAAACCTGATTTCAAGCAGTTTTTTTGACAGTTCATCCCTCAGTTTCCCCCTCTCCTTGCAGGCCGGATTTATATAAAAAAGGTCATCGGCTTCGCATACAACCCTGCTGGCATCCCAGTCAAGAAAAGGCGTTTTTTCCACTCCGCCTACCAGCCCATGTTTTGATTTCAGTTGCTTTCTTACTTTTTCTGGCATGGTTGCCCTTATCGCATCATACATCCCTATCCTTTTCAAGACCGACGCAACCATATCGCGGTTCAACCCCAGGCTAAACAGGGTTTTGGATACCCTTTCCTTTGTTTCCTGATAGCCATTCTGCTGAAGCCAAGTGTTTGCAAAAAACCTGGCTTTCAAGGGTGCAAAGCCATGGTCCGACATTATTATAAAATTGCATTCGCCGCCGGCTTTCTCAATAAGCAGCCCAAGCTCCTTATCAATCTTTTCCAGAACACTTTCCACAAACCTGCTTTTCCAATGAAAGTGAAGCATGTAGTCTGTGCAAACCACTGTAACCTGCAGAAAGTCTACACTGTCAATCAAATGCTTGGCAAGCAAGAATCGGCTTTCAATCAGCGAAAAGAACTCTTTTTTCAATTCCGGGCCCTCAACGTCAAGAGCCACCTCTGGGTCAGGCTTGTACCCAAATTTTTCTTCTATTTCCCCCTGCAGGCTTTTTGGGTAAGTATACTCTACACTGTTGTTAGGCACACTGCTTGCAGCAAGGAAACCGTTCACCTTTCTTGGCGGGTAAGTAGTGGGCATATTAATTATTGCAACTTTCTTTCCGCTGTCCCCAATGAGGTCCCAGAACTCCCTGCTTTCAAAACAGTTTGATTCACCCGTGAAAACAACCCTCTTTTCTGAAAAACGCGTGGCTGTTCTGGCAAACACGCCGAATTTTCCGGCATTCTTCCCTGTACTATAACATTTCCAGGCGGGAAAAGTCGAAGACGGAATACAGCTTTCCAAGATGCCACGGCAGCCGCCGCTCAAAAGCCTCTTCACATTTGGCATGAGTCCCTTTTTAATGAACGGTTCCAGAACCGCCCATGGAATGCCATCAATGCCTACAACAACAATCTTTGCCATAAAATCTCTTCACCCTGATTTTTTTGCATTCAACAGCCTGAAAGTGCCCCTTCTATAAGCCCCTCTTTTTTTCAGGATTTCACCCAGGCTAAGCAGATTCACATAATATGCTTTCAAAAGCCAGCCTACCCTGAACTTGAACAGGCTCTTTGCAATTCTTGCAATCTCAAACGGCACCGCAGCAAACAGGCGCGGAACAGAAAAATGCAGCAGCATATACCTGACCCTGTTTTTGTTTATGACAACATACTGCCATTTGGGCAGCTGTTTCTCAGTAATCTTGGAGCCAAAATGTATTATCCTGCTTTTCGGGGTAAACCAAGCCCTGAATCCTGCCTTTCTTGCCCTTGCGCAGTAATCCGTTTCCTCAAAATAGATAGGCGAAAACCCCTCATCAAGTTCCCCTATCTTGTCAAACACAATCCTTTTGAAAAAAAAAGCCGCACCCCCAACCTGCTCTGCCTCAGACTCAAAACTAGAAAAACTGTGCCTTGCCCTTCCGGCCAAGTCAATAAAACCTCCGCCATAGAATGTCCTGCCGGTTTCACTTTCCGGTAGGTGCGGTCCAACAATGCCAATCTTTTTATCTGACTCCCCTGTTTTAATCAGTTCATCCAGCCATTTTTCAGTCACAATAGTGTCATTGTTGAGCAGGACAATATAGCTGCCCTTGGCCTTTCTCAGCCCCTGATTGTTGGCGGCAGAAAACCCTCTATTGGAATCATTTTCAATTAGCACATCCATGCGCCCCGAAGCTTTCATCTTTCTGAGAGACTGCCTCTCCTCTTCACTGCTCCCGTTGTCCACCACTATTACCTCAAAGGGCTGGAGGGTATTCCTGTGAATGGATTCTATGCACTGCTTTGTAAACGAAAGACCGTTCCAGTTCAGAATAATTATGGATGTGAGTTTCACGCCAGACACTTCCTGTACACACTTTCATACTGCCCTGCCTTTTTCCGCCAGTCAAACCTTGCTGCGAACAGGC
This sequence comes from Candidatus Falkowiibacteriota bacterium, assembly GCA_017610485.1. Lineage (GTDB taxonomy): Archaea > Iainarchaeota > Iainarchaeia > Iainarchaeales > JAFCCL01. The sequence goes on along the minus strand of JAFCBY010000030.1, from coordinate 3,792 downwards.
AGGCATTTCTGCTGACAAGCCTTTTCCGTTTCGGATTCATGCGCATGGCTTCCACAATCTTTTCCGCCGCATTTTTCCTGTCCTCAAAACCCGTAATGAAACCCCTGCCAGCCCGACCGGCAAAAACCCTAAAAGATGGGATATTATTAAGAATAGGTATCAGGCCGGCAGCCATCGCCTCCAACGCACTTATTCCAAAACCCTCATGCCTGGAGGCACTGACAAAGAACTCGCTTGCAGCATAAATGTCCCTTAGCTCTTTGTCTGAAACCAGCCCCAGAAACTCCAGGTTATCCATGATGCCCAGACAGGCAGCCATTCTCTCAAGGCTTGCCGTATCCAAATCAAACTCTTTCCCAACAATTCTTAACCTAAAATCAGGTCTTTCCCTTTTCACCAAAGAAAACACCTCAAGCAATTCAGGCAGGCCCTTGTTGGCACTAAGCCTGCCAACAAACAAAAAGCTGTTCCTCACCGGTTTTCTCTTAATCTCTTTCAGGCTGGAGAAATCAATGCCGTTCTCTATAATTTCAACCCTTTTAGAGCCCGAAATTTCTGAAAAGATATCCCTGTCACTCCGGCTGACAGCAACAATAGCGCAGGCTCTTCTTATCAAAAGCCTTGCCCACAAACCAAAATACAGCCTTTTCAGCAAGGGATGTTTCTTTGTGTGAAAAAGGCCCCCGTGGGTTGAAAGCACGATTGGCTTCCTGTGAAAAAAGCTTGTCAGCACCAAAAAGTCAAAAAAGAACCCAAGGCCATGGACATGCACGACATCGGCCTCTCTGAGTCTTGCAAGGCTAAACGGCGCAAGCTTGTAAAGGCCAAAATCAAAAAAGGGGATTCTCTCAACGTCTGCTTCTGGAAAATTTTCCCTCCCAGGCAGTTTTTCCCCGGATTTCGCGCACCTGTTCAGGCAAATCACCCTGCAGGAATTGCCTCTCTCTCCCAAAAACCTGTTCAGTTCAAAGACAACCTTTTCGATGCCCCCAACGCACGGCCTGTAATGGTGTGCAACATGCAGAATATTCATTTGGAAACCACCTGGTTTGCAATTCCCAAAACAAAGCCTGCCCCAAAAAATGCCGTCTTGGCCAAGCCCAGCGGAATGCTTGCAAGTCCAACGGCCAAATCCCTTCTTGCAGCCCAAAAAGCAAAAGGCAGGACTGAAAGGAAAAGCAATACAAGGGCAACCCCTACAAAGAAGACTGTAATGCCCTCAACCGCTGCCGCCACAGCAAGCGCTGCAAGCGCCCCGTAGAACAAGGCAAGCTGTGCCTTGACCATCTGGCTTGTGTAGGCATCATTAACCATCTTCCTGCTGTGCTTTTTGTAGACTTTGGTCCGCCAGAAGGCCCTGAAGAATTTAACCTTCAAATACTTCCACAGGCTCTCAGGGTGCGAATGGAACACGATTGCCTTTGGCCTGAACACCATTTTGTGGCCTGCCTCGCTTGCTCTGAAACTCAAATCGGTATCCTCTCCGCTTGCTATAGGGAAGCTTGTGTCAAAGCCCTTCATTTACTCAAACATGCTTTTCCTGTATGCCGCGCTGTACGTGCCCATAAAATCAATGAATTCCCTTTTTGCCATCTTTTCATAGCTTCTCTCAATTTCAAGCTGTATAAGTCTCGCAATAATGCTCTTCTGCCTTGACTTATACCTGCCCTGTACGCCGGCAAGGCTCCTGTCATCAAACGGCCTGATCATTTCCTCAAGCCATCTCCTGTCAAGAACACAGTCGGAATCCGTAAAGACAACAATGCTGCCTTTTGCTTCCGCCGCCCCTCTGTTCCTTCCTACTGCAGGCCCTGCGTGCTTCTGCCTCAAGACCCTCGCATTTGGAAAACCCTCTGCAATCTCAGCGGTCCTGTCAGAACTGCCGTCGTCCACAACAATGACCTCAAAGCCCCTGAAGGACTGCCCTTCCAAAGAGTCAAGGCATTTCCCAATGGACTTTTCAGCATTCATTGCAGCAATTACAACGCTTGCCTTCACCATGCCAAAAACCAAACCCTGTTCATGGTCCCTGCCCCTTCTTCACAAAAATATGGTAAAGCCCCTGGTGAAACCTTTCATTTCCAATCAACTCGTCAACGCTTCCTGAAAAATCAAAAATCTCGGGCAAAACCCTCTTGGAAAGAAATTTTCCCGCCAATTCCAGACTTTTCATTTGCTCTGACATCAGCCTGCAATGCCTAAATCCGTTCTCCCTGAGAACCTCAAAAAATCGCCTTGTCTTCTCCTTTCCCAAAAAATCTGCATGCACTTCTATAAACAACTGCAGGTTACTGCTGGATTTCATAACTTTGCCCATTCCAGCCAAAATTTCGTATTCAAAGCCTTCAACATCCATTCTTACAAAGTCAGGTTTTCTTTTTCCCTCAAGAAAGCTGTCCAGAGAACAAACCTTCACCGCCCTGGTTTTCCCGCTCATATCCAAGCCCTCGTTTTCACAAAACGTGGAAAGGTTTGACCGCTTTGACATGAAAATGTCCATCTCGCCATTCCTCTCTCCAATCGCATTTTCAAAAACCTCAATATTGCCATAATCATTGGCTTCAACATTCTTCTTCAACAACGCGACATTTTCGCTGATAGGCTCAATGGCATAAATTTTCCCGCCAGATCCAACAGCCATTGCTTCCATCAGCGCATAATAGCCAATGTTTGCCCCTATGTCCACCACAGTCATTCCTGGTTTGAGCCTCTTCTGAAACTCTGCAGTCGCAAGCCTTTCCCTTATGCGATTCTTGTAAAGGTCAGCGCAAATTCCCCTGTCCTTGGTATCCAAAAACATTTTGCTGTCTTGCACTTCCCTAAGGACAAAGTTTCCGCCGTGCCTAAGTCTTACGGCACACGCCCTCAGGCCACCTGCCTTTTCATATGTCTTGACCAGGGCAATCTTGACAATCCTCTGCGCCGTCAGGCCCGGGCCCTCCTCAAAAACTCTTCTCCATCCCATCAAGCAAAATCACCTCTCCAAAGACCTTTAGATATTTTCCTTATCCTGCCATTTTCATCCATCAGCCCGACATCCTGAGTTCAAACATATACCTAAAAAAGGTCTTTCCGCCTTTCACAAGCCTTGGGACCTCCTCGGGATGCAAAAGCACCTGCTTTGCCTTTCCCAGGATATATCTTGGCCTTAAATAAAATTCTTTCCTGCCCCTGTCGCACCATGCCACAAGCTCCTCTTTCTTCATGCCTGGCAGGTTAACCATGCAGTTGTGCCATCCCCTTTCATTCACCCACTTTGAGTAATCCTGCGAAACAAGCAGCCCCTTATCCCTGAAAAAATTGTAGGAGCTTGTTCCGGGATAAACCATTATTGGGAAGAACTGCGCCGAATCAGGGTTGAGGTCTTTTGCCATCTCAATGGTTGCCCTAATGGTCTCATTGCTGTCAAGCGGGTTTCCAACCATAAAGCAGCCGTGCACCAAGACGCCAGCCTTCTTGGCATTCGCCATAAACTCCTCCATCCTGTTCAAAGTATTGCCTTTTCTCACGTCATTCAAAACCTGCTGGCTTCCTGACTCAAAGCCAACGCACAAAAGCCTGCAGCCGGCCTTCTTCATCTCAACCAGCACATCCAGGGGAACGTCGGCGCGGGCATTGCAGCTCCACCTAACCTTTAACCCTGCCTTGATTTTCTCCCTGCAAAATTCCTTAACACGGGCAAAGTCTGCCGTGAAGGTATCATCCTCCAAAAAGATCTCCTTCACATCGGGAAAGTTTTTTGCAATAAACTTAAGCTCTTCAATAACATTGCCAACGCTTCTTTTCCTATAC
>JAFCBY010000120.1 GCA_017610485.1 Candidatus Falkowiibacteriota bacterium | reverse complement strand
GCAATGCTTCCAAAGAACCCGCTTACGACCAACACGCCGAAAAGGAACAGGTTTTGGTAGAGTGCAAAGTGCACTGAGGCAATTACTGCTGCGCCAAAAACCCCTGCTATTAGCCCAAGTTTTGTTACTCCGCCGTCTGTGCCTGGCTCTACTTTCTTAAGCGTTGTTATAAGAACCGGCTTTTTTTTGGAGAGAAGCCCTATTTCGCCGCTGAGTGTGTCGGCCAGGGCTGCTGCCAGGGCGGCAAAGAAGCCTAATTCGAAGCCCAGTGCCAGGGCCAGGACTGCCGTACCACTGTTCCCCAGAATGTTTCCTGTTGTCCTTACCTCGTGCTTTCTTTTTCCCTTCATTGAGTAAAGAGTGCCTGCTTCAGCCACCACAAAGAAGAGCACTGCCACAAAGAAAAATGTCAAGTTCCATTCTGAGAACAGGAAGATGGCTATTCCAATGCTGTTTGCAATTAGGATGCCCTCGATGTTCAAAAGCTTTTTTTTGTAGGATATCGCGCTGAAAATTGCGAGTGTTAAAAGAAGTGCTATTACTTCCGTTGGAAGCATGCTTACTTCCCTTCCAGCAGCCTGCTTTCGATTACTTCCACCCTTTTGACTGGGGCAATCTTTGTCAACTGCTTGAAGATCTTTGAAGCCAAAACGCCGAAGATAAGTTCCTGTGAAAGCTGGGAATATGTTTTTTTGCCGGCAGCCTTCTCGATTGTCTCTTCCACTATCTTTCTCATTGCAGTTTCCTGCTTTTTCGAGAGTTTTCTTTGGGTAAGTGCAATTGCTTTTACCTTGATTCTTTTTCCATCGCTTGTGTCCAGCCTTTGGACTGTGTCAATCTTGCTCATCCTTCTCCTGATAAGCCTGTTCAGAAAGCCGTGGCTTGTGGTGTGCCCCACAGTTACGCAGTTTGCGTTGTTTCCCTCAACCCTGTTCACCTTGAACAAAATGCTTATGTGCCTTTTTTGCCTTTGGCCTGTTAGCTGGCCCATGTCGACCTTGATTATTCTGCCCTCAACATTCTTTGGCTTTTCCGCAACAGTTTCGCCCAAAAGCTTTCTGTCAAAGTCGTTTGGCGCAATTATGTTGAACCACTGTTTTTTCTTCCACTTGTCAATAGTCCTGCCTTTCCTGACAGGCTTTTGTTTCTGCTGTTGCTGCTTTTTTTCAGCCATAACCATCACTTTTGCTTCACAACAAGTGTGTCAATCTCCTTAAACACCTGCTCTAGTTCCTTGTCTCCTTTCTCGCTAAAAATTTCCTTTCCGTCCCTTTTCAAAACAAATTCATACTTCATTTGCATCACTTCGCCAGCCGCAAACCCGGCTGGGGTTGAGCCCATTCGTCGCTTCGCTCCGAATGGACTGTGCTCACTTCGTTCGCATTCATAATCATCACTTCGCCAACAGGGCTGCTGTCTCCGGGCTGTAGCGCCAGTTCATTGGCAGCTTTCCGCTTCTCTTGTAATACTTTTCCAAAGCCCTGATCTTTGAAACTGTAAGCATCAAACCCCTTTTTGCCGTCATGTCCTTCCTGTTTTTTCCCAGGTGCTCTCTCAGCATGACACTTTTCCTGATTAGGTTCATCAGGTCTTCGGGAATTTCTCCCAGCAGCTTGTTTTCTTCGAGTACGGTAGCAAGTTTCTTTCCAAGCGCCTTTGCAACCTTTGGGATTCCGTACTGGTCCCTCAAAATAAGGCCTATTTCGCTTTGGGAGTGACCCTCGTTTGCCAGGTGCACTATTGCCTCTGTTATCTCGGCTGGCTTGAGCTCAACAAAGTTTTTCTTGCTTGGCTTTCCCCTTTTGGGCTTCTTTTTGCGGGGCCTTTTCTCTTCCCTTTTTTCAGCGTAATCTTCCGCTTTGGCAGGCTTTTCTTCCATAGGGGCCTTTTCTTCTTTTTTCTCTTCTTTGGCCTCTTCCTTCTTTTCGGCTGCCTTTTCCTCTTCCTTCACTTCGGCCTTTTTTTCCTCTTTGGCTTCCTTAGCCGCCAACCCGGCTTGGGTTGGGCCATCTTCGCCTTTGGCTCGATGACCCTTCTTTTCCTCGGCCTTCTTGTCACTGGCCTTTTCTTCCTTTTTTTCAGCCTTGTGGCTATGCTTTTCTTCAGCTTTCTCAGTCTTCTTATCAGCCTTTTCTTCTTCCTTCTTTGCCAAACAAATCACCAATTAAAAAACTGGCTACCTTCCAGCCCCATACAGGCACTGGAAAGAAACTTTAAAAATTGTAAATAAATTGCGCTTGAAAAGGTTTAAAAAGGCGATTCTCAGCAGGTGTTAACCTCATCATCGCCTAGTGGTGCCAAGTTGATCTCTTGCTTTTTTTCTCATTTGCTCAGAAGAATTGTTTGTACCATTTTTCGTATTCTTTGTGGTTTCCGATGAAGAAGAATCGCACTTCTTTTTTCTCTTCAAAAACCATGTATAAGATTCGGTACTGGCCTATTTCATCCACGAAATATTTGGCGTTGCCGCCAAGATGCCTTTTCTGTGGGCGTTCGAGAATTTTCTGTATTTTCTTTGCTGTGCGCTCTTTGATTTGATTGTCTAGTTTGTCAAAGTATTCTGGCCAGTCTTTGTGAAAAGTAGCTTTGTACATTTTTATCTACTTCAGAAATTTTGCATACTTTCCCAAAGCTTGTTCAGGAGTTAGCAGCTTGCTTTTTCCTTCTTCAATATCCTTATTCAATTTGTCAAGCTTTCTGTTGACAAGATCCACTTCGCTGAAGTGCTCTTCTCCAAACTGCACTATTGCCAGCCTAGCTGCTTCGGATTGAGTGTTTGCATAGCCCTCTTCAACCATATTTTTCAGTATTTGTTTTGTTCTTCCTCTAAAATCCACATTCATCTAAAATCACCTACGAAACACATTGTAATATATGTGCCATATACAATTTAAATATGTTTCTATTTAGCACCTATTTGAATCATATGTTGATTGTCGTTAACCTCATCATTGCCTAAGGAACTATTTAGAAGATTAATGATTTAAGGGCTTGCTTTTACAATTAGAACGTATTCTCTGTAGCCTCTAAAGCCAGCCCCGTGTGGTCTTAGCTTTGGTAACGGGAAAATAGTCTCTGTTACTGTTGTGAATCCTGCTTTTTTAAGTTCACTTTCGCTAAAAATGTGTCCCTCTGTCATGGTTTCAAAGATTGCTATTCCGTTTGGCTTTATTTTTTTTGCCAGTTGCCTTAAAAAGTGCAGTCTTCCTTTCTCATTTTGCAAAAATTTGAGAGTCTTGTGATACTCAACCGTAGATGGTTC
>JAFCBY010000029.1 GCA_017610485.1 Candidatus Falkowiibacteriota bacterium | reverse complement strand
CTGGAAAAAAGGCTTCTAGACGACGGGGCTGTCGTTATAAAAAGTTATGAGCTAAATAGGTTTAAAGTGGTATCTGTCCAGAAATTTTGATGGTTTTGCCATGAAATTGATTCTTGCATCAAAGAGCCCCAGGAGAAGAAAGGTTCTTGGGCTTCTCGGATTTGAATTTGAGGTTGAGCCAGCGAACGTGGACGAGAGGGTCATTTTGAGGGGCAATGTGGAGGAATTGACTGAGGCAATTGCCTGCGCAAAGGCCGAGAAGATTGCAAAAGCGAATCCTGAAGAGGTTGTAATTGGAATTGACACAATGCTCTGGAAGAATGGCAAGTTTATTGGCCAGCCAGGCAACAAGGAGGAGGCAAGGCAGACAATGAAAAGCCTGTTTGGGGAATTCCACACTGTTTGCTCTGGCTACTGCGTGATTGCGCCGGGGGAAAATGTGGTTGGGAGGCTAAAATCGAAGTTTAGGCTTAGAAAAATTCCGGACGAAATGCTTGAGGAGTATCTTGCAAGCGGGCAGTGGAAGGGAAAGGCAGGCGGCTACAACATTACTGACCCGGAATTTGAGAATTTTGGGGAAAGTGTTGAGGGAAGCAAGCTAAACATCGTGGGCTTTCCTGCAGAAAGACTTTTGCCAATAATTGAGGAAATTGCTGGCCAGAAGGCAAAAAGGGCAATTAAAGAGGTTGAAACCGAATTATTCAAGGGAAAGCTCTAGGAGTAATAGCTTTAGATAACCTGTTTTTCCAGCATCCACTTCCACACTGGTTTAATAACAATTTCTTTGCTGCCCTCTTCCAGTTTGTCTTCTTGGTTGTAAGTAAGTATTAGCCCTTTTTTCAGCTTGAATTTTTTTAAGGCCTCTAATAGGCCTGAAACTTCTCTTTTTCTGTTGTCCCCTGTCAGCGAGTAGCAGACCTGTATTGCACCAGTTATTTTTTCTTTTTCTTTGAAGACGAAGTCGCATTCGCCTTTTTCTTTGAAGTAGAAAATCTGTTTGTTCTTTCTCCTCAGGTGCAAGAAGACCTGGTTTTCCAACATTCTTCTCTTGTCCTTTGAAAAGGATATCGAATTTGTTGCTGACAGCCCGTTGTCTATGGAATAAACTTTTCTTGGATTTGCCTGCTGTTTTTTGAAAGAGTAATCGAATTTTGGGACTGTGAATATTAGGTAGGCGTCTTCAAAAAATGAAATGAAGTCAATAACGGTTTGCACTGAGGCCACTGAAAACGCCTTTTTCAAAGAGTTGTAGGAGAATTCTTTTCCAACATTACTGACTAGATATATTGCCAGTTTTTTTAACAGCCTGGAGTTTCTTATGCCAAACCTTATTGCCACGTCACGCATAATAACATCTCTGAGCAATTCTTGCAGCACATAATTTTGTTTCTTTTCAAGGTATTCTGGGAAACCACCTCTCTCAAAGTATCTTGCAAAGGACTCTTTTGAAGGCTTGACTTTGTAGTACTCTAAGAATTCCCTGAAGGAAAACGGAAAAAGCTCGTGGCTTAGGTGCCTTCCAGTAAGCCTTGTTCCAAGTTCTCTGCTTAAAAGCGAAGCATTAGAGCCTGTCAACACAACCTTTTCCTTTTTGTCTACAAGCCAGCGCACAAACAGCTCCCACTTTGCAACAGTCTGTATTTCGTCAAAAAAATAAATGCCGTTATTTCCATAGCCTTCCTTGAAAATGTTATCTGCCTTTGTAAAATCCTGCAATTCAAACCCATCTAAGCGAATGTCTTCCAAGTTAAGGTAGTAAAACTTCTTTTCCTTTTTTAAGAGCTGTTTTAAAAGAGTGCTTTTTCCACAGCGCCGTATTCCTGAAACAACTATTGCAAAGGAGGTTATTGGCTTAACAGAATCCAAGTCTTCCCTTGGAACTGTTTTTTCATCCAAGGAGAGTTCTTTTCTTTGATAGGCAATAACCTCTCCCAATCTTTCTTTTAGCATGTCTAATTAATGCATAAAACAATATATAAGGGTTTCTATTAGTAATAGAAACTATCTTCTATTGGCAATAGAAACTGCTCTGATTAGGGTTTGAACCTGCCACTCAGGGCTACTTGTTTGAAATTGGCGCCTCGGAGAATATTCTCAATTTTTCAACAAATTATTTCCAATCCAACCGAAGAAAGCTTTAAATTAGTTGCCGAAGACAAAATTGTTTGCTGAATGGGAGTGTAGCTTAGTTTGGTTGGAGCATTTGCCTGATAAGCAAAAGGTCCTCGGTTCAAATCCGAGCACTCCCATTACTTCCAATACCCCTTTTTGAATTCCTAAATGAATAACTTTTTTGAGTAGATAGTTTTTCTCCAGCCCATCAAATCTAGTGCTTTTTGTGGATATTTTTACGCCTTCCAAAAAACCACCCATTTTGTAAAAAGTGTACATAGAAGAGTAATTGAAAACTCTTACACCAACTGCTCCTTGTCTTGACCTATTGTTGTAGCTAACATTTCCTCGAATCCCACACTCGGCAAAAAACTTTTGCCACTCTTCACAAGCAGTTTTGTTATAACAAGATAAAGTGAACTCTGGTTTGTTGTACTTGCTAAGCGCTATACACCCCTCTAAGGTAAATGCAACTCTTATTGCCCACTCCCTTGTTTTCTTGTTAGCAGTTTTTAAAAACGAGATTGTTGGTTGAGGCCTGCCCTCAGGCGGAAAGGTTCTGAACTCAGGCGAAAGCTTTTGAAGCTCTCTAGCCAAGTCGTTATCAGTCAGCCTAACAATTGTTACGCCTTTTGGACCTCTGTAAACACCCGGCTCAAATTTGCTTAATTTCAACAAAAGCACCCTTGAAAATTCAACTATAATAGGGTCTTTAGAAAAAACGCTAATGCGGTGGCTGCGACCTTCAACCCCCAAACAACCACCAGTAAGCAAACAAACAGCCAAAATCGATTTCAGGTCAACGTCTTCTTGAAGCATCTGGTCTACAATTGGATTGTATATCTCTTCTTTTTTCAATCTTCTCACACAGCTAGCTTTAACAAAAGACCTTGCATGTGCAAGCCGCTCGTAGATATCTGACTTGGAACCAGTTACTATTCCACCCTTAATCCAACCCCAATTCCAAGGCAGCTCTTCTTTGATGAAACTTTCAAAGCGACTGTAACAGGGATAAGATTGTATTAGTAAGCTAAAGACGCTCTTTGGCAAATTGCTCTTTTCAATTAACCATCCTCTTATGGTATGTCTATCAAACCCCAAAAACCTACCTAATGCAGCCTGTGTCCCAAAGTGGTTTTGTATAACCCCCTCCAAGAACGCCCTCTGCTTCCCCTTTTGAAAGCGCAGCCTTTTGTCTTGCATGGAAGAATTGCTTTTTCTGCCTTTATAACCGCTTTGAGAGAGCGGGCTTCCGGTGAAATTTCTTAAAGGATGATTCACTGCAAATCACCCAAAAAGTTTTGCAGAACCCAGAGGTCTCGGCCATCCAGTTCCTCCGGACAGTACCTTGCCAATAACCTTATTGCTTCTAGTTCCTCCTGGCTTGGAAGAGGAAAATCAAACTTTTTGGAAAAAATCATCGACATCACCTCCATTTAGAATGAATTTTTTCTAGGACGTCTCTGCTGATTTTGGAGGCATTAAACCCTTTGCACCAAAATTAGAGATTCAAACGTGCAAAGGTTTAAGCCGAGAAAATCAGAGTCCTTTGAAAAAATTCGAAATTGGAGGTGATGAAGTTTTTTAAAGGTAAAAGACACTATTTTATTATGGTGCCAAAAGCCAAGAAAAAAAGGGTTTTGTTTGTAGACAACAATGAGTATGGATTCTGTGTAAGAAGGGATCTGGCTAAAGATCTGGGTGGGAAATCTACTTATAAACCAAGAATTGCAAGCAGAATTATAGCCAAAAGACTGAGGGCAGTTGAAAGGACTATCTCGATAAAGGAGATGCAATATGAGAGGGAAACTGTTTCTACAAAAAAAGCTTCTTTAAGGAGAGACATTAATTTCCTAAAAAAGCTTAAAGAGAAACCGTTTGATTTGGTTACCTTGGATATTGACATGGAACCTATAAGTCATGGAAGAGGGCAAAATATCCATAATTGGATGTCAATCGTCAGAAACTTGAGAAGAAATGCTCCAAAAACACCTGTTGTTGTGCGCGCTTCTGATGCAAGATACTTGGGGAAAGCGGAAAAATGGGGGGCTAGACTCCAACGTAAAGGAAGCCTTACAATGGATGAGATAGAATTTGCTGACACTGTTAGAAAAGAACTTAGCCTAAGGCAAAAGATGTCACTCAAAGAAATGGAGAAAAGTTCAAGGAGATATCCTCGAAGAGAGAGCTTGCTTGGCCTGAAATTTCCAACCATAGACGAATTTATATTCTATTTAGCGTTAGACTTTGTTTCCGAAACAAGACCCGATAAGAAACAAGAGCACAAAGAATATTTGTTTCACGAGGTTAGGAAAGGAAGACTAAGCCCCAATACGTTTAAGGCAGTGCTAAGATGCAGACAGCAAACAGCGCAAGCCGTAAGCGAATTAACACTCGATATTAATGGAAAAGTCGTTAGAAGAATCAGGTAACCAATCCCCCTATTTTTTATATTCTGAAAGCGCAGTCTTATTATGGACACCTTAATTCCAAAGTTCGTTGTTTTGGGCATCTTTTTGGCAGCCCACGGAATTGCCACCAAAATGGGTTGGTACCACAAGAAGCCAAGCGTTGACACAATAACCCATTTTTTGGGTGGCCTGGCAGTAAGCGCCTGGGTAAAAGACTGGTGGGTTGCATTCGCTTTGATAATTGGCTGGGAGTTCTTTGAAATGATGCTTGTAAGCAAGCACTGGAAGGCCTTCAGGGAAACGCCAATAAACAAGGCGAGGGACGTGCTATTGGGCTTGCTTGGCTACTTCATAGGGGTTGACATGCTGTGAGAAAGTCAAGGGCGCCGGAGTACCACAGAAACAGGATAAGGAGGGCCTTGGCCAGAAGCAGGCTGGGAATGGGTGCAGGCTATGTCCAGCGCGCCATCACAGAAAACAGAGGCCTGAAGACTTACGGCAACATCTTCAGGATAGGAGCAGGGTGCGGCCTTGTTGACGCACTTGAGGGAATGAGAAGAAAAAAGCTCACTATAATAGAGGACGGCGCCGGAAGGAATGGGCGTTTCTTGGTCGAGGTGAAAAAGGCGCTGCTGGAAAGGGGCATTAAATCAAGAACTATAGCGGTCAGCCTGCGCAAGCGAAAGGGCATTGAGAAAAACCTGAAAAAGGGCCTTGTTGACGAGGCAGCCTACGGCCCTGCAGAGGAATATGTTCCGAAGAAACCGGTGGACGCAATTTTTTCGGTCTTTGGTTCAGTTCAGTACGTGCAAAATTTGGTAAAAAAAGACCATCTGTTGAAATATGCACACTCACTGAGAAAGGGGGGCATAATGATGCTTGGATTCTATGTTGCGGAGGCAGGCACTCACAGGCAGGATGGTTTTGAATTGCGCAGGGGACTTTCCAAAAGCACTGAGGGAAGGAAGGGAACTTTTGGCGAGGAGCTTCTGGCAAGGCTTAAGGATGGAGATATGAAGGACGACTTCGAGGGCGTGAAAAAGGCATTTGAAAAAAGGGGCTTTGAGGCAAGGTTTGAACCAGTGCCGTTTAACACAATTCGCTTTTACCCAAACTGGGTGCTTGTTCTGAAGAAGTTAAAGTAGGCTACTTTTCCGCAACCTGCATCTCGTCCCAGATTTCGACAAAGCTGTCGACCATCTCGTCCAAGAAGCTTCTCTTGTAGCTGCTTAAGAGCTTTGAGATTCCCTCGGCGTCAACGATGTAGAAGAAGGTCTTTCGGCCTACTCTGCGTTTTTCAACAAGGTTTCCCTGCAAGAGCTTGAGCATGTGCCAGCTTACAGTGCTTGGGCTTAGGCCAACTGCTGCGGCAATCTTCTCGTTGTTTGCGCGCTTTTTGGTCAAAAGGAACAGGATTATTTTTCTGAGGCTTGGCTGCCTTAGCAGAGCCATTGTCGGCTCCTGTTCCCCAAGCTGCGGGCCCCTTGTGGAGTAATACCTTACAAACTTGCCCTTTTTCTCAGATTTGATTAGGTGCCTTTTCAGCATGAAATCAAGGTGGTATTGGAGGCTTCCTGTCGCAATCTTGGTTCGCCTCTGCAACTCGCGAAAGTGCAGACCAGGGTTTCTCTTAATGCTGTGAAAAATTTTCTTTCTCGCACCCAAAGCCAGTGCCTCATTTAAGCGTTCGTCCTGCATGCATGCTCCCTCAAAAAAAGCCCTATTTCCTGAACAGGGCTATGAAAAGGCTTGCGAGAATCGCCAGCTCAAACACGTTTTCTGCAGCCCTGTGGAAGAACTCTCCAGGGCTTAAAGTCATATCAACCACTTTCAAGGCCCACTTTGCGGCAAACAGGAGAAACGCAAGCGAAACAAATGCAAGCTTTCTGCTCTTAGTTCTCCTGTAGGCAAGCAGAGAAACCGTAAGCAAAGCCATTGACAGAAGAAAAACAATTATTCTCGTGCCAAAGTCAATGTTTACTGCTTCCTGTATAAGTGGTCTCAAAAAGTCCCAAAAAGCCATTTTTCAAACCTCCAAACAATGCAATAATTATGACTAAAAAGCTTTAAAAGCCAAGCTTTTTCAACAAAGCCCACACCAAGGGCTAAAAAGGATAAAAGAAGGCAACCAAGAAAAACGTGAGGTGATTCACTTTTTTACAAAAATAATCGGTTGCCTTCAGTTGGGGGGGTGTTCAACTATAGGAGGTATCACACCTTATACTAATAAGCTGCTCCCGCTTTATAAAGGATTTTTGGTACAAAAAAGAAGTGGTGCAAAAATCGAAGCAGGGCTTGTAAATGCAAAATAATGGCAGTAGGAGCTAATTTGAGTGGGAGGACTGTTCGATGGGAATTCGGGAAATACAATTATCCTTCGATGATTTTCACAAAAAGCTTCCTGCTCCTTGGGCCATCCCCCTCGAAGAACATCAATCCTTCCCATACCCCCAAAAGCAGCTGACCACCCTTTACAATTACTGTTCTGCTGTTTCCAATTACCGCGCTTTTGATGTGGGCATCTGAATTGCCCTCCAGGTGGGTGTATCCCTCGTTCTCTGGAATCATCTTGGACAGCTTGGTTATAATGTCCCTTTGGACAGAGGGGTCTGCATTCTCAGTGATTATTAGGGCAGCAGTTGTGTGCGGAGAATAGACAACGCAGAGCCCGTCCTTTACGCCGCTTTTTGAGACAATTTCCTGAATTTCGGAAGTAACATCAACCAATTCGATGCGCTTTCCTGTCTTTACCAGGATTTCTTTGAGCATTCCCTCACATCCCCTTTACTTTTTTGAGGATCATTTCCTGCACAAGTCTGGGTTCGGCCTTTGCCTTTGTCAAGCGCATTACATACCCAACCAGGAAGTTCAAGCTTTTTTGCTTTCCTTGCTTTAAGTCTGAAACAGCCTGCTTGTTTTGGATTAGGACAGCCTCAACCGCCTTTTCTATTTCACCCTCTCCCAAATCCTTTGAGAGACCCTGCTTTTCCACGAATTTGGTTGGCGGAATGTTCCTGGTCAAGTAAACGATTAATGCCTGCTTTGAGACCTTTTCAGTTATCTTTCCGGAAGAAAGAAGTTTGAGCAAAGCGGAAATTTCTTCAGGATCAAGCTCTATTTTGTCAAGGTCAAGCTCGCTTCTGTTTACCACTGCCATCAGCTCCCTGGTCAGGAATTTGGCTGCAAGTTTGGACTCAACCTCTTTTGCAACCTGCTCGAACACGTTTCCAAGCTGGAAGTTGTTTGCAAGAACCTTTGCTGTGTATTCGTCCAGGCCAAGCTCTTCAACAAAGCGCTTTGCCTTATCAGCATGCAGTTCTGGCAGGGCCTTTTTCATACCCTCAATGTCTTCCTCACTTAGTTCAAAGGCAGTCAAATCTGGATCTGTGATATACCCATAATCCGCTTCTGTTTCCTTTCCCCTTGTTGCCCTGGTAGTCATTGTCTTCTCGTCAAAGGCCCTTGTTTCCCTCACAATATTCTTCTCGTTTAACAGCAGGTTCTTCTGCCTTGCAATCTCGTATGCCAAAGCCTTTTCAACGCCCTTCTTGCCGGTAACGTTTTTGACCTCAACGCGGGCATGGCCGTAAACGCTTGCATTGCAATCTGCTTTCAGCACGCCAGTTGTGGGGGAGAAGACCTTTAGGTAGGAGAGAATTGTTGTAAGCTGGTCTAGGAAGTCTCTGGCTTCCTCTGGGGAAACCATGTCTGGCTCTGTTACAATCTCGACCAGGGGAATTCCGCTTCTGTTGTAGTCTACAAGGGAGAAATTGCTTGTCCCCATCCCTGATTCGTGGACAAGGGCTGCAGGGTCCTCCTCCAAATGCACCCTTGTTATGCCAATCTTTCTTCCACTGCTTAGGGTAACGCTGCCTTTCAAGCCGAGGGGAATCTCGTACTGTGTTATCTGGAAGTTCTTTGACATGTCCGGGTAAAAGTAGGTTTTTCTGCTGAAGAAGAACTCCCTGTTTATTTCGCAGCCCAAGGCGGCCGCAACCTTCAGGGCATAGTCCAAGGCTTTTGCATTCAGCACAGGCTTTGAGCCAGGATGCCCAAGGCAAACAGGGCAGCACGCAGAGTTTGGCTCTTCCGCCTGCGTCTTGCAACCGCAAAAGAGCTTTGTAACAGTGTCAAGCTGCACATGACACTCCAAACCAATCATCACGCCGTCCTTTTCCTTCATACTTCCACCTGCATTAAGTCTTTTGCCAGAAGGATTTCTCCTTTGAAGCCCTTGGCAACAAGCGCCTTGAAGTCCTTGTCTTCATCTTCTGGATAAATGTGTGTAATCATTGCCTTTTTCACCATTGCCCTGGACGCGGCGTTTGCGAATTGGGCAGCATTTAGATGATTAGAGGTTTCCTTTTCTGCAAAACTGCATTCCACCACCAAAAGGTCCGCTCCCTTGGACAATTCAACCAAGTTTTCGTTTGGAGCAGTGTCACCAGCAAAAACAATTGCCTTTCCGTTTGCTTCAATGCGGAAGGCAGTGCTGCTTGATTCATGCACCATTGGCTTTGTTGTCAATGTAAAATTTTGAAATTTTTTAGTGGCAAAACTTTCAAGCTCTGAAACCTTTAACTTAAAACCTAAACCATTAAAAAAAGGAAAAGCCACAAAAAGGTTTTCAACAAATTTTTTGAATCCGGGGCCTCCAAATATCTCTAGCTGTATGGGTTTAACTGCAACATGCCTCGCAAAAAGGAGTGCAGGTAAATCATTTACGTGGTCCAAATGCTCGAAATGGGTAAAGAAAATCTTGTTCACCTTTGTGTAGTCAATTCCTGCCTTTTGCATGTTTTTGAAGCAGCCAACACCAAAGTCAATTACAATTGTTTGCCTCGGCAGTTGCAAGGCAAAGCCACTTGTTGCCTTTTCAGGCCCTGAGGTTCCAGTCCCACACCCAAGCACAGTAACCCTCATTTTATCGCCTCGATTACTTGCCGGTGGAGCTTTCCGTTGCTTGCCACAATCAGCTTGTCTTCGAATATGTCGAATTGCTTTCCTTTTCCGTTTGTTGCTTTGCCACCAGCCTCCCTGACTAGAAGAACGCCTGCGGCACTGTCCCAAGGGAAAAGACCTACTTCGAGATAGCCATCTATCTGGCCTGCCGCAAGCATTGACAGCTCGAGTGCGGCAGAAGCAAAGTCGCGGAAGTTTCCAATTTGGGGAAACAATTTTTTTAACAAGGCCAAGTTTTCGCTTTCGACGCTTTTCCTGTGCGGAAGCCCAATCACAAAATTCGAGTCAACCATTTTGGCCGCTGATGAACACCTGATTCTTTTGCCGTTGAGAAACGCGCCCTTGCCACTCTCTGCAAAGAAAAGGTCTTTAGTAATCGGGTTGAAAACAACTCCTGAGGAAATCTTTCTGTTTTTCAAGAGCGCGATTGATACACAAAAAAACTTTATTCCCCTGGAAAAGTTCGTTGTTCCGTCAATCGGGTCTACAATCCAGGCCGTTTGCAACGAATAAGAGTGCGTTTTGTCCTCTTCAGCAATAAACTTTGCATCCTTGAAAGAGGATCTGATTACACTCTTTATTTTCCTTTGAGAGGCAAAGTCGGCCTGTGTGACAATGCCTAGCCTGTCACTCTTCTTTGTTATATTTTGGGTTTTTCCATAATGCTTCATTATGACCTTTCCAGCTGCCTTTGCCGCCTTGATTGCAACCTTTAGCTCCTTGCCTGGCCTCATTTCAACCCCTCCAAGGCTAGGGAAGCCTGAACCATCTTTGCTTCCTGCAAATGGTCGGCCGTAAGCATCAGGCCAACAGGCATCTTCTCGTGAATTCCAACAGGGGTAGAGGAGTGTGGCAGGCCAGCAAGGTTTGCCGGCACAGTGCACAGGTCCATTGCATAGTGTTCCAGTGGGGAAAGCTCTTCGATTTCCTCAAAAGTTGGGGCAACCATCGGCATTGTCGGGTTTGCAAGCACGTCTGCCTTGGAGAGGGCCTGCTTGAATTCTTTTATCAAGAGAGTTCTCACCCTCATTGCCTTAAGGTAGTAGGCCTCGCGGAAGCCTGACATTCTTGCAAAGGTTCCAAGCAGGATTCTCCTCTTGGCTTCCTTGCCAAATCCTTCTGAGCGGACTTTGGAAAAGTACTCATTGAAGTTGCCCTCAAGCCTGTCGTGCAGGCCGTAGCGCATGCCGCAGAGCTTTGCAAGGTTTGTGCTTGCCTCTGTTGTTGAAATAAGGTAGTAGGCAGCAATGCCATACTTTGCGTTTAAAGGCAGGGAAACCTCGACTGTTTCCATTTCCGATTTGTCAATTGCATCCATGCAGGCTTTTTGGACAGGGGCTTCGCATGCGCTAAACAATTCCTTTACAATGCCGATTTTCATTTTCTCCGGCTGCAGGCCGGAAAGGTTGGATGAGGGTTGATTCAAGGAGGTACTGTCATTCATGTCATGCCCTGAGATGGCCTCCAGCAGAAGGGCAGCGTCCCCAACCGTTTTGCCGATTGAGCCAATTTTGTCAAGTGAGTTTGCGTAGTCGATAAGGCCGTATCTTGAGACCAGGCCGTAGGTTGGAGTCAAGCCCACAACGCCGCAGAAAGATGAGGGGCAGGCAATTGAGCCGCCTGTTGACTGGCCAAGGCTTGCGTGGGCGTGCTTTGAAAAGGAGGTAAAGCCCGCGGTCCCTCCTGAAGAGCCGCCGCAGGCCCTTTTGGAATCGAGCGGGTTTTTCGGAACTGGAAAGACTCGTCCTGGGCTGTTTTGCCGATGATTATTGCGCCCTCCTTGCGGGCCTTTTCTATTACCGTTGCGTTGAAGACCGGCTCGTAGCCTGAGAGCATCTTGGATCCGGCCCTTGATTCAATGCCTTTGACGCAGATGCAGTCCTTTACGGAAATTGGGACCCCCAAAAGCTTTCCCTTGTTCCTGCCTGTCTTGATGCCGGCCTCTGCCTCTTTCGCCTGCTTTAGGGCAAGGTCTTTGGCAATTAGGTTAAAATGGTTGAATTTTTTGTTGGCCTTTTCCGCCTCTTCGAGAATCTTTTGGGTGTGCTCTACAATTGAGGTCTGGCCCTTTTTTACGGAGGAGACAAATTGTTTGAGGCTCTGAATTTTTGCCATTCACATCACCCTCGGGCCCATGAAGTAGCCGCCTTTCTTGTTTTTGGTGTTTTTGAGGGCCTCTTCCTGGGTTAGGCACTTTTCCTCTTCGTCCTTGCGCATCACGTTCTTTAGGGGAATTGGCTGAAAGCTTGGCTTTTCTTTTGAGGCATCAAGCTCGTCAAGCTTAGAGAATGCCTCAAGAATTTCCTCTAGCTGGGGCAGGAATTCGCGTATTTCGTCCTGGGCCAAATTAAGCCTTGCATTCCTCGCAACCTTCAAAAGAAGCCTTTTGTCAACATCTGCCATCAAAAATCCCTGAATAATAGAAGAGGAAAAAGGAATTTAAAGGGGAATTATAGATGCCTTTTCAGGGACTAAAAAGAGGCTATTGGGGCAATTTCTCAATATCCAGCTTGAGGTTTAGCTCTTTCAGCTGCCTTTCCGAAACCTCGCTTGGGGCCCCGTCCATCAGGGAAATTGTTGCCCTGTTTTTGGGGAAGGCGATTACCTCTCGAATGCTGTTCTCCCCGGCCATTATGGCAACAACCCTGTCAAGTCCCAAGGCAATTCCACCATGCGGTGGCGCGCCGAACTTGAATGCGTTCAAAAGGAAGCCAAACTTTGCTTCAGCCTCTTCCTTTGAAATGCCAAGCGCCTTGAAAATCTTTTGCTGAACATCCCCCCTGTGAATCCTGATGCTTCCGCCGCCAATCTCAGCGCCGTTCAGGACAAGGTCGTAGGCCTTTGCCTTGGCCTTCTCCGGGGAAGAATCAAGCAATTTCAGGTCCTCGTCTTTTGGACTTGTGAACGGGTGATGCATTGCCTGGAACCTTTGCTCATCATCATTCCAGTCCAAAAGAGGAAAATCGTAAATCCAGAGGAAGTTCCAATCCCCCTTGCCAATTAGGTTGAGCTTTTGGCCAACTGCAAGCCTTACATAGCCCAAAGAATTGCAGGCAGTTTCCCAGGAGTCTGCAACCAACAGGATTAGGTCCCCCTGCTTAGCCTTTGTTTTGGAAACCAAAGCCTTAATTGCCTTCTCCGGCAGGAATTTTGCAATCTGGCTCTCGACTTTATTTCCCTTCAACCAGATGCTCATCAGGCCCTTTGCCTTGTAAAGCTTTGCAATATCGGTCAGCTTGTCAACGTCCTTCTTTGTCAGTTTCTCACTGCCCTTTTCAACCCTCAAAGCCTTAATGGTTCCGCCGCTTGACAAAACCTTGTTGAAGATTTCAAATGAGGTTCCCTTCAATTCCTGCGAGAGGTCAACCAGCCTCATCCCAAAGCGGGTGTCGGGCTTGTCGCTCCCCTTCAATTCCTGCGAGAGGTCAACCAGCCTCATCCCAAAGCGGGTGTCGGGCTTGTCGCTCCCATAAGAATTCATTGCATCATCAAAGGACATTCCCGGGAAGGGCGTTTTTACATTGACATTCAAGGCCTGCTTGAAGACAAACGCCATTCCTCTCTCCAAAAGTTCCATGATGTCATCCTGTTCCACAAAGGACATTTCAACGTCTACCTGGGTAAACTCAAGCTGCCTGTCCGCTCTTAAATCCTCGTCCCTGAAACAGCGCACTATCTGAAAGTATTTGTCAAAGCCTGAAACCATCAGGATTTGCTTGAAGAGCTGCGGGCTCTGGGGCAGGGCAAAGAATTTTCCTGTC
>JAFCBY010000119.1 GCA_017610485.1 Candidatus Falkowiibacteriota bacterium | reverse complement strand
GGCACAGCAACAGACCAAGCAGGAAACACAACAACCATAACAACAGAAGAAATAAACATAGACAAAACAGCCCCAAGCATAACCTACACAAAAACACCAGAAGCAAACACAAACGGCTGGAACAACACAAACGTGACAATAGACTTCGAATGCACAGACAACACATCAGGAATACAAAACTGCACACCAGACACCACAATAACAACAGAAGAAACAGCACAAACAACAACAGGCACAGCAACAGACCAAGCAGGAAACACAACAACCGTTACGACAGAGGAAATAAACATTGATAAGACACTGCCGAGCATTTCCATTAGCACACCAATGGCCTACGGCCTTTACACAGTGGGCACTGCCCTGGACTTCTCTGCTGAGGACACGTTGAGTGAACTCGCCGCACCAGCAAGCGGAGAGCTGACCAACACTGCTGGCGATATCCAGATTGTGGAAACAGGCTTTGTGCCTGCGCCAGGAGTCTACACCCTAGTAGTCAACGCAGAGGACAACGCAGGGAATGCGGCCGTAAGCGAAGAGGTTTACTTCGTTGTCTACGACCCTGAGGGCGGATTTGCAACAGGCGGCGGATGGTTCCACCCTGACGGGGAAGGCAGCCTCTCCCCTGAAGGAAGGGCCAACTTTGGCTTTGTGGCCAGGTACAGGAATGGCAACTCCAAAGGCAACTTGCTGTTTCACTACAAGGACAGGTCTCAGTGCGAGAAGCAACCAAAGTGCGGAGACACACCCAATTGCAACAACAAGCCAGGGTGCAAAGAGGAGCGAGACTGCATGGGCAAGCCCAATTGCAACAACAAGCCCTACTGCAAGCAGCCGAGCTTAAGGCTCAAAAGCAAGACAGTTGACTGGATTGTGACCAGCGGGGCAGGCACAGAATTCCAGGGAACAGGCACAATCAACGGAGAAGGCCAGTACACTTTCAGGGTAAAGGCAAAAGATAGTGAAAAAATCGGAGTTGACAGCTTTGACATAAAGGTCTGGGCAGGCACTGACACAGAGGCAGACCCAGTCCACAGCGCCAAGAACACCCTGGAAGGCGGAAACATCGTAATTCACAAGAAGTGATTTAAGGCAGGGTTAAGGACCGGCTTTTGCCAGGCCCCATCCCTTCTTTTAGCGCCCAACTTCCGAAAGATAGCCTGTTGAGCAAACTTAATCAAAACCCTTAAAAAACCTTATCATATAAATATATATGATTGCTATGAGGGCTAGAACAACCGTTTTGCACTACCCTAGGCTTGATACTGTTTTGATGGTAGAGGACGCAATAAAGAACGCGCATGACTACCCTACAAGAACAGAACTCTGGAAGAGCCTGCCAAAAAAAGTAATGTACCAAACGTTCAAAACAGTGATTGACTATTTGATTGATTCAAGAAAAATTATTCTCACTAAGGACGAGAAACTCATGTGGGTTTTTGCTGACTCACCAAAGGCAAGAAAGCTGGTTGAAGAGAGCGTGTCAGCCTAATGCAGGAAATCAAATACAGTAAAGAATTCAACAAAGATTATGTCAAGCTTCGCAACAAAGCGGATAAAGGAAGCAGGGAAGCTGAATATTTGCTGGAATTAATAAGCAAGGCTACTGCAAGGCTTGCAGAAAACAGAGAAGCCGGCAAAAAGGCCCCAAGGAAACAATGACCAAAAGAATACATCCAAAAATATGACATCAAAAACCTCTGGAAATACAATCTTGATTCTTACTGGCGAATGACCTAGACAATAACAGGAAACCAAGTAGACATATTCCTAATTTACCTAGAATACATGACGCACAAGGATTACGACCGAAAATTCAAATACAAGAGAAGATAAAAAAAACCCCAAATTACTTAGGTAACCAACGCACCAAAAACTATTTATTTGGCAAAAGCCCTTCTAGGTACTGTTTATGAACTGGATTTCTTTGGAAGAAAAATACGACAAGCGCAGGGTGCTTGCCTGGATGCGCACTTTCTCCGACCAAATGATTGAGGCGGTCTACTTTGCAAAAAAGCTGGAGGTCAAAAAAAGGGAAATTGGCAATATTGTGGCATGCGGCATGGGCGGTTCAGGAGTCGGGGCAGCCATTTTGAGGAACCTGCTCAAAAGCGAATTAAAGGTTCCGTTTGAAACATTCACCAGCTACGAGCTTCCGGAATACGTTGATTCGAAAACCCTTGTTTTCTGCGTTTCATTCTCCGGAAACACAGAGGAAACGATTGCCTGCTACAAACAGGCCAAGAAAACTGGGGCCTATGTGGTAAGCGTTTCAACAAATGGCTGGTTCCAGAAAAACGTGAAAAGCGACATCATCCGGGTGCCGGCCATTGCGCCCCAGCCAAGAATGGGCCTAGCCTATGTCTGCCTTCCACTGCTGATTGTTTTGGAAGAGCTTGGCTTGGTTAAAAAGAAGGACTCTGAATTGGGTGAAGCTGTCTTCCTGCTGAAGAAAGAGCAGCATCTGCTGGAAGAAAAGGCAAAGGAGCTCGCCCTGAAGATGAAGGGCAAGCTCCCAATCATCTATGCTCCAGAAGAGCTTGAGAGAATTGCCTATAGGTTCAGAACAGACATTAACGAGAACTCCAAGCAGTATGCCATGCACAACTTTCTCCCAGAACACAACCACAACGAGATAAATGCATGGCTTGGTTTGGGAAGGAAGGACTGCGAATTCTTTTTCCTCAGGCATGAGGGTGAGGACAAAAAGATTCAAAAAAGGTTCAAGGTAACCAGGAAGGTTGTTGGAAAGCATTTCAATGTTACAGAGGTGCACCTCAAGGGCAGATCCCTAATTGCGGTAACCTTCTATGCCCTGCAGCTCGCAGCCCTGACCACATACTACCTCTCCCTGCTCAACGGCATGAACCCAGAGCCAATCCCAATGATTGAACTGCTGAAAAAAGAGCTAAAGAAATAGCTAAATCATCTTTCGGCCCATTCTCTCGACCAAAAGCAAAAGGGCTAAATCATCTTGCGTCCCATCTTGCGGGCCCCGCGTATGCATTTGCGATGCCAATACTGGCCCATCCACTTCTTTTCCGTTCCGGTGCCGCCGCAGAGGGCGCATGCCTGGCTGTACTTGCCTTGGGGCTGGGCCTCCTCCTCTTCCTTTTTTTTGGCGTCTGCCTCTTCCTTTTTTGCCTTCAAAGAATCCAAAAAGCCCATGCAATAAAAACAAGTGGAACAGGATATAAAAGGCTTTCTTCAAGGCACCCTGCAGATGAAAAATAGCCCCGCAGAGATTCGAACTCTGGTCCCAGGCTCCAAAGGCCTGTATCCTTGGCCACTAGACGACGGGGCTGTTTCCAATC
>JAFCBY010000118.1 GCA_017610485.1 Candidatus Falkowiibacteriota bacterium | reverse complement strand
ACGCCTTTGGCAGGCAGTGAAAAGCCAGAATACCACGAAATTGTCCTCTACCCATTGATTACTGAGAAAGCTGTCAACATGATTGAGGCCGAGAACAAGCTTTGCTTTATTGTAGATAAGAAGGCAACCAAGTTCGCGGTCAAAGAAGCCATTGAGACAACATACAAAATAAAAATTGATTCGGTTAAAGTTTTGAATGACAGAAAGGGACGAAAGAAGGCAATTGTAAAAATCAACAAGCAGTTTAAAGCTGATGATATTGCAACCAAATTGGGAGTAATTTAATTTTAGGTGTTGGTTATGGGAAGCAGACTAAGGCAGCAAAGGAGAGGAAAAGGCGGTCCGACCTACGAGGCAAAGCACAAGGGTTTTAAGACAGCCTACTGCGATATGGACGAGAAGCAGGCAAAGGAAAAGATTTTTGGGCAGGTAATAGATTTGATTAAGGAAAGCGGCAGAAACAGCATACTTGCACTGGTTGCCTTTGAGGACGAAAGCACAAACTATGTGATTGCCGCCGAGGGCCTGGCTGTCGGCCAGCATGTTGAGTTTGGAAAGAAAGCAGAGGTCACAATCGGCAATGTCCTGCCATTGGCAAACATTCCCGAGGGATGCCCAATATTCAACCTCGAGCTCGCCCCAGGAGACGGCGGAAAACTCGTGAGGGGAACAGGTGTTTATGCATTGCTTGTCAACAGGGACAAGAAAAAGGCATATGTTAAGCTGCCAAGCGGGAAGACAAAGGGATTTAATTTGACAAGCAGGGCCACAATCGGGTGTTCGGCAGGCGGAGGCAGGAAGGAAAAGCCAAGAGTCAAGGCAGGTACCAGCCACCATTTTATGGCGGCAAAGAGCAGGCACTACCCCACCTTGAGGGGCATTGCAATGAACGCTTCAGACCATCCTTTTGGAGGTGCACAGCACCATCCGGGAAAGAGCAAGAGCACTAGCAGGAATGCCCCCCCTGGAAGAAAGGTCGGAAACATTGCTTCAAGGAGAACAGGAAGGAGAAAGAAGTAAAGGTGAGTTGAATGGCAAAAAAAGAGTTTAGCTTTAAGGGAAAAAGTATTGAAGAGCTGAAGCAGTTCAGCATAGAAGAGTTTGCCCAGCTTTGCAACTCAAGGGCGAAAAGAAGCCTTTTGAGGGGCTTTGACAAGCAGCTGCTCAAGAAGATTCAAAAGGCAGGCGGCAAGACAATTAGAACCCACAAGAGGGCCACAGTTATCATTCCACTGATGGTTGGCATGACGTTTGCCATTCACAAGGGAAACGCATTTGAGATTGTCGTGATACAGCCAGAAATGCTTAGCCATTACCTTGGAGAGTTTGCATTGACAAGGAAGAGGCTGTTGCACGGAAAGGCAGGAATTGGCGCAACAAGAAGCAGCACTGCAATAAGCGCAAGAAAGTGATGAAAAATGGTTAAGAAAAATTATCAAATGGAGGTCAAGGACGAAAAGACTGCGGCAAAGGCCGTTGCAAAAAACCAGCATATTTCAACAAAGTATGCCACGGAGATTTGCCGCGAGATAAAGGGCAAGAAGCTTGACCGCGTTGAAAAAAGGCTGCAGAGAATAATTGACAAAAAGGAATTCCTGCCACTGAGGACCTACAACAGGAAGGTTGCACACAGAAAGGGCGAAAGCAAGTCAGGTGTAAAATCAGGGAGATTTCCGCAGAAAGCCTGCAAGTCCTTCCTCAAACTGCTGGAAAGCGTTAAAGCAAATGCAGACTTCAAAGGTCTTGATTCAGAAAATTTGATAGTGGCACACTGCTTTGCAAGCAGGGGTTTTGGAAGGAGAAGCGTTCAGCCAAAGGGGCACATTGCAGGCAAGAGGCGAAGAAGCAAGTCAACACATGTTGAAGTAATAGTAAAAGAGGCGAAATGAGGGATAGTGAATTTTTATGAAAGAGAGAAAATTTATTGAGCAGGGCATGAAGAAAATTCAGCTCGAGCAATACCTTAAAAAGCAGCTGAACAGAGCCGGCTTTACAGGCCTGGACATGGTTAAAACCCCCCTTGTCACAAGGATTGTTTTGAACGTTGCAAGGCCAGGGCTTGCCATTGGAAAAGGGGGCCAGAACATCAGGCAGATTACTGCCGACATCGAAAACAAGTTCGACATTGACAACCCTCAGATTGAAATCCAGGACATTAAAAACCCAACACTGAATGCAAGGGCAACTGTTGACAAGATGACCGAATTGATTGAAAGGGGCTACAGCTGGAAAAGCGTTACATTTAGAACAATTAGAGAGATTACCGAGGCAGGCGCACAGGGCGTCGAGCTCGTCCTGAAGGGAAAGCTTTCAGGAAAAGGCGGAAGGAAAAGAAAGCACAGGGTCATTCAAGGTTACATGAAAAAGGTCGGGGACCAGGTCAGGCTTGTTGACACTGCAAAGGCAAGCGCCTACCCAAAAGCGGGCGCAATTGGCCTCACACTCAGCATAATCAGGCCGGACGTTGTCTTCCCGGACAAGGTTAAGATTAGCGATGTCCTAAATGCCAAAAAGGAACTGGTGGAAAAAGCAGAAGCCGAAGAAAAAGGAAGATGTGAAGGGAGACAAGAAAGAAAAGCCTGCAAAGGAAGAGAAAGGGACTGGAAAAAAAGAGGATGCTAAGAAGGAAAAGAAAGAAGTGAAGGAAAAGCCAGGCAAGAAAGGAAAGGAAGAAAAGCCTGTGAAAGAAGAAAAGAAGGAAAAGGCAGAAAAGAAAGAGAAAAAGGACACTAAAAAGGAAAAGCCGGCAAAGGAAGACAAGAAGGAAACAAAAGAAAAGCCGGCAAAAAAAGCCGAAGAAAAGGCAACGAAGAAAACTGAAGAGAAAAAGTGATGATTTATGAAGATTAAGGAAGTTAGGGCAATGCCTCTCGCCGAAGTAAAAAACCAGGTGAGAGAATTGAAGGCCGAGCTGGGAAAGGAAAGGGCAGTTGCTGCGGGCGGAACAAAGCCGGAAAACCCGGGAAAGATCCGCGGCGTTAAGAAGAACATTGCAAGGCTTTTGACAGTAATCAACGAAAAGCACAGGGCCGGCGAAATTGAGGTTATCAAAGAAGAGCCAAAGAAGAAAGAGGCCAAGCCAGAGGAAAAGAAGCCGGCAAAGGAAAAGAAAAAGGCAGGGAAGAAGCCCGCCAAAAAGATTGCTAAGAAAAGCAGGGAGAGAAGCAAGGCAAAAAAGGTTGGTAAGAAGAAGGCCAAAAAAGGACCGGGTAAAAAGGCCGAGGCAAAGAAGAAAGGCAAGGCAAAGAAAGCGCTTAAAAAGGTTAAGAAAAAGAAGTCTGCAAAAAGGGAGGTGAAAAAGGCTTAATGGACGAGATTTGCCCAAAATGCGGGATGCCCAAAAACCTGTGCATCTGCGAGCAGATTGCAAAGGAACAGCAGAAGATAAAGATCAGGA
>JAFCBY010000028.1 GCA_017610485.1 Candidatus Falkowiibacteriota bacterium | reverse complement strand
TGTTCATCTTCGCCCTGATGGCGGTCATAACAGTTTCCAGGGCAAAGATTGAAAAAAAGTTCAGCAAATAAAAAAACTTTTTCCGCTCACGCGCAAAAAGTTTGCAAAAAAGGCAAAAAAAGGCAAAAAAAGGCGGCAATAGATTCGGCATAGACGCCGCAAAGCATAATAGGTGAACCAACTTGCAAAAACAGGACCAGCAGCTTCTTTTGTTTCTTGCCTCGAAGTCAGGCCTTCATGGAAAGGCTAGAACCTCAACATCCAAGATTGCGTCCAATCTTGGCATAAGCCAGCAGACTGTTTCAAGAAAGCTCCGCTCCCTCAAAAATCAGGGTCTGATAAACCTTGTTGCCTCCCCAAGCGGCTGCACTGTTTCCCTAACAGGGCAAGGCATCGAGTCCCTAAAGTACCAGCACCTCACCCTGCACCGGCTTTTCCACAGCAAGACAAAAAAGGAGTTGCAGGGCCGGATTAAAATTGGTCTTGGAGAGGGCAAGTACTATGTCAGCAGGCCACACTACCTCAAACAGTTCAGAAAGCTTCTTGGATTCAAGCCCTTCTTCGGAACCCTCAACCTGGTGGTAAGCGAGTTAGAACTCAAGGCATTCCTTTCAGGCCAGGCCTCCCTCGAAGTTGAGGGCTTTAAGACAGAGGAGCGCAGCTTTGGAAAGATAGATGTGTTCCCAGTCCTGTTCCAGGGCAAGAAACTTTTGGGAAAAGTTTCATCAAAAAAGCGCCGCATGCCTTCGGCATCCGGCTGGGAAAAAGCGGCAATCATCGTCCCGGAAAGAACAGCCCACCCAAGCAACGAGATTGAAGTAGTTGCCGCCTCAAACCTTAGAAAGAAATTCAAGCTAAAGGAGGGCAGCAAAGCAGAGATTAAGTTGCTATAGCTCCAGATTTTGCGTCCATATAATCTTTTTCCATCATTTTCCGCCTTGCATTTAAAAACCGGTCCTCGATTTGTTTCAATTTCAGTTTGTACTGGCTGAACTGGAAATTCCTGTTCTCCCAGTTAATCCTTCCCTGCTGCACTGCTGTTGCAAGCTCTTGAAGGGTCTGGTTCATTTCCAGGCTGTACTGGGCTTTAAGCTGTGCTGCAGGGCCCGCAAACATTTGCCTGGCTGGCCTGGCTTTTGCTTGTTCCCGCCTGTCCCTTCTGAGGGCGCCCCTTCCAACCTTTCTTGAAAGAAACCGTCCAATGGTTCGGAGGGGGTGAATGCCGCGCCACTCATTTTTGATAATGCCTTGTGGCCTTGCAAGGTTTCCTACTATGCCTTCCGGTCCCCACCACCTGGAGTCAAGTTTAGGGTCTGGCGGAGCGCCCATGCCGATTGGGTACAGCCTGTTGATATTCTTCATCCTTTCATTCAAATTATGCTGCAGTTCCTCTAAGTTGTAGAAGCTCCTCGGCTGCGATGGCTCTGGTCTTGGGCCTGCGTTTATGTGAATGTGCTGTTCCCTTCCATCCATGGTGCGGGTGTGCCTTCCTCCCTCCTGGTCATGGATGGTAACTATATCGGGTTCTCTGTCTACCACTAGTTCACTTGCCCCTATCAAAAGCCTGCCTTTTTGCCCTGGGGCTGTTCCAATGAGTGGATGTTTTCTCCTAAATCTCTTGGCCATTTCTCGCACTGCTCCCGTTTGCTTTCTGGGGATTTATTTTTTCTTTCTAAATCTTTGCACTTTTGGCATTCTTCCCAGTGTAACTGTATCCGCACTTCTGGTGATTTCCAAATCACTGCTTCCAATTCTGAACCTGCCTTTCTGGCCTGGTGCTACACCAATCAGTGGAGCCATCTTCTTTCTCTTCGTCTTTACCTTCTTCTTGGCTACCTTCTTTTTTGCTTTTGGTCCTGGCATTCTTTTCCCTCCTCTTGTCAAACCGGTTCCAGTGGAGACCTGCCCAAATTTGAGTCGTTTTCCATTCACTGTCACCGTGCTTTGTCCGGTTGATGGTATTATCTTTGTTCCTGCCACTCGTCTCTTTTTGGCGAGTCTGGCATTTCTTGTCTTCACAAAACCACTTTCCGGGAATCTGATTAATTTGTGTCCTTCCAGCTTTTTAAGCCTTTTCCCCTACTGTAATTAGTCATTCTTTTTATGTGTACATCGGGGTCATGCCGGCTGGTTCCATCTTTTTGGCTTGGCCGCTTGCCTGCTTGAGCTGCTTCAGGTGCTCCAAAAGGGCCTTTTCTGTGGCCTTTGCCTCTTTTTTCAGGGGGGCGGTGTCAATGTCAAAGGTGAACATTTCGTTCAGTTTCTCAATGAGGGAAGCGCTTGCCTTGTAGTCTGCGGCAATCTGCACGTTGCCCAAAAGGCTGAATGCCTCAAGCGAACGGTCCTTGAATTCGAGCATCATCAAGGCCGTTATCCCGCTTGTGATTCCCTCTTTGATGACCTCGATATTGTACTGGCCAAGCGTCTTCTTGCTGGCCTCGTCTGACGCAATTCCGTAAACTGTTTGCTTGCCTTCCTTGTGGGGCAAAGCCCTAATCCCGCTGAGTGAAATAACCCGCTTGATTTTCTTCTTTTGGATCCAGTCTGCAATCGCGTTGCTGAGCTTGCCTGTGAACATTTGGGGCACAATCTGCTCTGACACAATCATTACCAGCTTGTGCTTGCTGCTGACGTAAACCCTGCTTGGGTGGACTGGCAAGCCATTGTGAACCCTTATTATTGGCACGAAAAAGTCTGATTCAATAAAGCCTGTTTCCTTGCATTTCAGCTTCTCGGTGAGGTACTTGACTGCAATTGTTCCAACAAGGCCCATTCCAGGAAAGCCCTCTATCAGGGTGTAACCTGCCACGTTAATGGGTGTTTTCTCAACAAACCTTACAACACTCTTCTCAGGCATAATACTATTAATAAGGAAAAAGGGCTTAATAATGGTTCCTGTTTTCTAATTTTGCCTGCCGTCAAATTGCTTCAGTCAAGTGAAACAAGAAAATTCACGTCTTCAAGAAAGGCCA
Organism: Candidatus Falkowiibacteriota bacterium; assembly: GCA_017610485.1. Taxonomy (GTDB): domain Archaea; phylum Iainarchaeota; class Iainarchaeia; order Iainarchaeales; genus JAFCCL01. Next base: position 8,685 of record JAFCBY010000028.1, on the reverse strand, counting down.
TTGTTTGGGCGGTAGGCGTTATCAAAACCATTCCTGAACCGCATTCGTTTCCTTCTGTTGGCTCGTCGCAGCAGCGGAAGCCCTGTTGGAAAAGTCCAGTCGTTCCCTGTAACAAGTAGGTGGAAAACACACCTGCGCTGCTTCCACTATACCAGTTTCCACCGCGGCCCACAATCCGGTTTGTTTTTGTGGCCCCTGTGTAGACACCGTCGTTTCCATAGTGCAAGCTTGGCGTTGTGTTACCCCACAGTCTTGGTGAAACCTCGTCGTTTGGGTAGTTCCAGGCATTGTCAAGCGAGTCGCTGTTCACGTCAAGCGAGTCTGAAGTCCATTCCCAAACGTTTCCAATCATGTCGTAGACTCCTGCGTCTGACTTGCAGTTTGAGTTGCTGCCTGTGTTGCATGCCTCCCCGCTACCAAAAGAATGGTTTGAGCAGTAGAGCGTGGAATCTACGACGCATGTGTTCGCCGTTGTGGTGTTATCCAGATTGTATACTTGTCCGTTTAGGTTTGCTGCCGCCAGCCATTCAGAGCTGGAGCAAAGCCGCTTCCCTGCTGCTGCGCATGCGTTTGCTGCTGTTGATTGCACAGTCATCACCCAGGGTATTCTGCCTGCAACAGAGGCCGCAACGTTTGAGCTGCCGTAGCTGGCGCTGCACCCGCCACTCCAAGTCGTGCTGTTGTCACAGTAGGTTGCGTCTGAACGGCTTGCCTCGTACTGGTCAATACAGTATGGCTCCATAAGTGCTGTTTGCCCACCGGTTTCTCCCGCTATCCCGCTAGCAATCCTTATGACCACATCCCTTTCCAGTCCGGCAAAGTCTGTGTAGCTTATTGTGACTGCGCCTGTTGGGTCTTCTCCTGAGAGGGGGCAGTTTAGTTCCATAACCGAGCCTGCGGGAATGTCAATGTTGCTTGCCTCTTTGTTTATTGTGCATGGTAGTGTGTAGCTTGTGCCGGCTGCTGCAATGACTGTTACTGCCATTCTTCCGCCTGTTATGTTTGTTAGCTGCGCTACTGCGTTTGTTCCCTGTATTGCCCCTGCTTTGACCATGATTTTTGTTGGGTCGCTGGAGGAAAAAGTTACTCCTGATGCAGGGCTGCTTATAATGAAGACAAGCACAGATACAACTGTTGCGATCAGCACCAGTGCCCAGCCATAGGTCATCAAATACTCTAGGCTGGATTGCGCTTTTTGATTCATTTTCTTATTATTCAAAGTGCTTTGTTCTATTTAATCTTTTTTTTTTGCAGCGTTTCTGTTTTTCTTCCCTGAAGTGCTTCAGGAATTCAAATCACCTTGTCTTTGTGTTCCCTTTCAAAAGGTCTTGTCTTGACCGAGCCAAAGGCCTTTTTGATCAGTGAATGGTCCTTTTTGATTATTGCCACTTTTATGCTTTCGTCTTTCTTCAGTTTGTCTTCAACAACAATCTCTTTTGGGATTAGCAGCCCAAAAGAGCTTCCTACCTGTCTCACTTTGCTTTCAAAAACACTCATAAAACCACTTATTATAATCTATTATAACAACCTATTTAAACATAGCCTCTACGCAAAAAGAAAACCTCCTGCCATAAAGTAGGTAATCAGGGAAACAGGCAGCAGAATGCTTGCGTAAACAATTGCCTTTTTCGAGTTTCCCTCCTGGTTGGCCACAAAAAAGCTTGCGATAAGTGCGTATTCTGCGATGTAAACCTTGTTGGCCAGCAGCACTGCCTCGAGAAGTTTCCCCTTCTCGGCAAGGGATGCGCCAAGCCCCAGGCCCTCAAAGCCGCTTAAATCAAAGCCGGTCACAAGGCCTGCAATCAGGCCGAGGACTGCCGGGACAATAAGGCCGCCTGCAAGCACCAAGGTGTACTTCTCCACAAGCAGGCTTGCATTTCTCTCCATCAGAATGGCGTTTGTTTCAAGAAGGTCTGAGGCCGCCTCCCTGAATACAAGGCCCATGTCCGCCCCTGTCTCGTAACCCTGAAGCAGAAGGGAAACAGCCCTGTCAATTGCCCTGCTCCTGTTCCTCTCCTTCAAATTTCCCAAGGCCCTTTTTACAGGGCTTCCCTTCCCAATCTCGGCCAGTGCAATTGAAAACTCCTTTCCAAGCAGGCCAAAGTCGGGCTTGGCAAGATACTCCAAAATTATTGTTATCTCGGTTCCCTTGGGAAAAACGCTTGCCTGCAGCAGGGAATCTGGCACGAGAAGCTCTTTCTCGCGCTTTCCTTTCTCAAAGAGGTATAGTTGGGCAAACCAGTTGAACATTAAGGCAAAGGGGAATGCGGCAAAAGACAACCCGGTTATGTAGAAGACTTCGAGTTCTAGAACAAATCCTGCGGTTATTGCCGCAAGGCTCAATCCAAAGCCGGCAATTAATGAAACAAAAAGGAATCGCTCAAGGCTCAGGCCATTCATCTCCAGCTTTTCAAGGAATTCATGCAAGGCCTTTTCCTCAACAAAATATCCCGCCAGCCTTAGAAACACTTGCATCATCATCGCTCCCTTAGGAAAACAGGGGTCATGCTCCTGATATAGAACAGCACTGCCAGGTCAAGCAATGGAAAGCCAACCGCAATTATCAGAAAGAGCTGCATTGCGGTAAACCCCAGGTTCAGGACGGCCGAGCCCACAATTGAAAAGCTCTGGAACAATGCCGGAACAATTGCCGAAACCCCGATGAACAGCAGGCTGCTTACAACCATTTTGCCTGAGAAAAGCCTTCCCTCAATCCTTTGCCTTGCAAGAATCTCTGTGGCAATCCTCTTCAGGGGCTCACCCCTTTCCCCTCCCTTTTGGTCGAATGCAGCGGAAAGGTGCGTGGCCGCCCTTTTAACAAGCGTGCTGTCAATTCTCTCCCCTAGATGCCTTAGGGCTTGCTGAACGCTTGCCCCCTGGCCCTCTATCTCTGCCAAGACCTTTTTGAATTCCTTCGAACAGGGGTCTTTTCCCCTGCAGGAATTTGCCAAAGCGGCCTCAAACGCAACCCCTAAATTCAATTCCATTGCAATGTTCATCAGGTGAAGCGGCATGCCTGCCTCAACAAGCGCGGCATGCTCTTTCCTCTTTGCCTTTGGCAGGTGCAGCAGGAAGACAAAGGGCGGAAAGAACAGGAAACCCCCAATCAAAGCGCTTAACACAAGGTCTTCAACAAGCAGGCCAACGAAGAGCCAGCTGGTCAGGGAGAAGACCGCCGCGTACTTCGCCGCATTCTGCGTTTCTTCCGAAACAGTCATCGCTTGTTCACCCTTTCAAAGAACTGTCGCATTCCCTCTTTTTCAGAACACTTCTCCAGAAACCTTTTCCGTCTCCCAATCTCCCTGCAAAACCCTTTCCTGTCAAAGCAAAAGCTTCTTGCCGCCTTCTCAAAGACACGTGTGCTTTCGCCGCATGGCAAGAGCACATCCTTGGCGTAATCAAAACTGAAAAGATTGTTCAGGCAGAGTTTTCCTCCCCCTTCACAGATTTCCACGGCCTCTGTCACCCTCCTAATCTCCCTACCCGCCCCTTTCTGAATCCTGTTCCACCTTCTTTGCACTAAAACAAGGTCTATTGAGGCAAGGTCCTGCTCAAGCACCCCCAAAGAGCCAAGCCTGTTGAGGGCCTCCTTTGCGCTCTGCCCGTGAAACGTTGCATAACTGCCCTTGCCCTGGCCCGCAAGCATTGTGTCCACAAAGGCCGAAACTTCCTCCCTGCTTCTGACCTCACCCACAATTATCCTGTCCGGCCTCATCCTAAGGCTCTCGACAATTAGGCTCCCCATTCCCACGCCCTGTTCCTTTGCAACATTCAGCTTTACAAAGTGCCTGTGCTGCACCCTTATTTCCGGCGTTTCCTCAACCAGCACAATCCTTTCGTTGCCAGGCACAAAGGAAAGAAGGGCGTTCAGGCTGCTTGTCTTTCCGCTTCCTGTATTGCCCACTATCAGGATTGAGCAGTCACACTCCATAGCAATCCAGAGAAATGCCATTAATTCGGCGGAAAATGTCCCGTTTTCCAAAAGCTGCCTTGGGGTGAACGGTTCCTGCCTGAATTTCCTAATGGTGATGCTTGGCCCGCTGAAGGAAATCGGCTTTATTGCCGCATTCAGCCTGCTGCCATCCGGCAGTGTGGCATTCAGCACAGGGCTGTTCATAGAAAGCCTTCTCCCAATTGAGCGGGCCATCTTGTTGACAAGGTCCCTTGCATATTCCCTGCTTGAAATGAAGAGGTTTGTTGAAAGCCAGCCATGCTGCCTGTGAAACACAAAGATTGGCTTCTCCCTGCCAATCCCAATAACCGCAATTTCTTCAATGCCGTCGTCCTCCAGCAGAATGTCAAGCGGCCCGAATCCGAACAGCTGGCTTTCGAGGAAGGAAAGCATATACTTTAACTGCTCTCGCCCAAGCAGTACAAGGTTTTGTAGGCAGTAGAGCTTGGCAAACCCTTCAAGCTCCTGCCTTTTGCCCTTTCCCTGCTTTTTCTGGAAGAGCCCTTGCCACTTGCCTAAAAGATCCCTTTCTTCCGGGGTGAGGGCCGGAAAGCCCTTGGCGCAATACATTTTCTCCCCGCCGTGCAGCACAGCAATGCAATATTTTGCCCCCTCTTCCGCAATCCTTACGTTCTTTGGGGTCTCCCTGACATTCCAGCCAAAGCCTGCTTTTCCCTCGCCGGACCCTTCCAGGCCGGAACCGCCTTCTCCTTCCATGATTGAAGCTTGCCGCTGCCTGCATTTAAACCTTTTCCAGAATTCGGCAATCGACTAAGCCTTTTTTTCTTGCCAGAAAAAAAGCCTTGGGAAAACTTGCGGCATTAGATGCTGCCTTAATGCCGCGAAGCCTTTTTTCCTACGGCTAGCTTATCGGAAGAGAAAAAAAAAGAAAAAGAAGGGGAAAGCTTGCTACTTTCCCAGTATCTTTTTGCCTTTCTGATAATATTTTGTGTAGTATACCACGCCGACTGCTGCCAGGATTATTACTACAATGATTACTATTATGCTTGTAGTGTAGTCCGGCGCTGGCTCTTCAGGCGGGGCCGGTGGTGCTGGCGGAGCCGCTTTTGCTAGGCATGCTCCTGCTCTGCATTCCATGCCGCTTCCGCATGACAGGCCGTCTTCCTTGTTTGCATATTCGCATAGCTCTGTTCCTGGGTTGCAGATGCCTGTCCTGCAGTCTTCGTCCGGGCACACTACGCCTTCGCATGGCACTGTCTCTGTGTAGGCTGTGACAAAGCCTGCCGGCATGTTGTTTGCTACTGTTTCTGAGATGCTGCTCGCCACTGTGTACACCATGTCATATGTTTGGCCTGCGTTGATTGTTGGTATTGTGAACTCTATTATCGGGTCGTTTTTTAGGACTTTCATTTCAAGGTCGCTGCTTACGTCCGTTGCCCTTGTTGCAAGCGCTTTTGGCACTTCCACCACGACCTTGGTGTCTTTCCATTTTTTCATGCTGTTGTTTCTCACTCTGACTGTCACAGTTGTCCTGTAGCTTATTGCTCCTGTTGAGCTCGTGGTTTTCTCCACTTTGACTGCTTTGCCAACCTGTGTTTGTGTCGCTATTTGTTTTGCCGCGTCTATCATGGCTTGCCCTTGGCCTGCATTTCTTAGTGTATTTTGCACTTGTTCGCCTGTTGGTGCGGCCGGGTCCTGTTCTGTGTCAACTATTGTTTCTGTGCCTGGTTCCGTAGTTGTTGTCCCTGGCCCGCTTGGCCCTACTGATCCTACAGGCACCCATGGTGTTGGGTCGCTGCTTCCGCCCAGCCTGTGGGTCACTCTTCTCACGACATTCATGTCTGATATGTTTCCTGCGTAGTCTTTTACGCCCAGGCTGTATGTTTTTAGAATGTCTCCTTTGCCCGATACTGTGAATGTCCTGCTGTTGGTTGTTCCATTGTCCTGCCAGTCTCCACCGCTTATTTTAAAGTAATAGTTTGATATTCCTGAGGAGTTGTCGTCGCAGTTTGTGTTGAAGGTGAAGCTGCTTGAGTCCACTGCTAGCGAGCTTGTTCCGCCTATGCATCGCGGCTTGTTGTTGTCGTTTATTGTGAACGCGAATTCCGTGCTGTTGATGTCCCACAGCTCGTTCACGTCAATGGTGTGCTCTGTCCAGGTTATTTCGTCTCTCCGGTTGTCTTTTATTCCAAGAGTTTGTGTCTTGTTGTTCATTATCTTTACAACAAGATAATATTTCTTGTCCCAGATGTTGTTTACGTCAAACATGGCGTTGCAGTCATAGTCCAGGTATTCGAATCCTGTTGCGGGTTCAGTGCAGGTCATTCTGAATCCTGCATTGCCTGCCTGGCCGTCCTCTGTCCATCTTCTGTCTCCGCTTAATGTGAAATTCTGGTCCAGCATTGGCCTCACATCCATAATGTTCAAGTCGTGGGTCAGGCCTCCTTGGCTGGCGCTTAGGTAGAAGTGTATGTTGTAGTCTCCTAGATTAAGGTTTTGGTCTTGCGTGGTGTTGATGTCCGGCAGGTATATGTTGAAGTCTATTACATAGTTAATGTCCAGGCCGCTCACAAAGTTGTTGATTACGAAGTTTGCTGAGCTGAAGTTTGTGTCGGTTATCTCTATCAGCGGCGGGTTGAAGAACACGTTTCCGTCTGTGTGGGCGAGTACTGACCTGTTTTTGTCTCTGTTGCCCCAGAATCCTGCGCCTCCGTATGCCATTATGTTTACATCAACCACAAACTCCCCAAATATGTTCAGGTCGTTTCTGTTCAAGTCAAACTGGCAGGTGTTCCATATTGCGAGGTTCAGGTCGTTGGTGATTGTGGCTCCTGTAGCATAGCCAAATTCTTCACTGGAGTAATTGGCTGTATTGCCGCATCTAATGCCTGAGTTGTCAAAGAGGTTTGTGTCCCTGAATATCACGCCTGTTTTGGCCCCGCCGTAGTCTGAGTAGTATATGGTTGCTTCCATTGGGCTCTGTCCGTTTATGGTTATGTCGTTGTCTGTAACGTTCAGGTCTTTGAACCTGAAGGTAATGGCATAGTTTGCGTCAGAGTTGTGTCTTGGTATCCTGATTTTTTCGCCCGGGCTTGGCGTTAGCACTTCGACTGTTAGGGTTGTGAGTTCGAATAGCGAAATGCCGCTTGCCCTGAATGCAAGGTTTCCGTCGCCTGTATCACTGTTATATACCCAGGTTTTTACGCCTGTTGCCGAGTCTGTTTTTCCCTCTTCGAGATCTGTGCCGTCCTGGTTTGTGCAGACGCTCGTAGCGCAAACTATGCCGTCCTTTGATATGAATGGCATTTGCTTTGATGGCACTTTTACGTTGTAGAACACAATGTTTGCGTCAATGTTGAATTCTGTTAGTGTGCTTGTGTTTATTCTAACTCTGCCCATTAATGCATTCATGTCTGCTGCATAGTCTCTAATTGCTGCCTTGGCAAGGTTTACGTCTGAATTGAACTTGATTACGACTTCCCTAATCTGCTCGCCAGCGGCCATATTCTCTACGTTTCCAAGCCTTATGGTGAAGGTTTGGTCGTTGGTTGGCCCAACCCGTTCCAGGTCTGTGAAGACCCTGCTTGTTAGGGCTGTGTTAAGGTCGTAGGGGTGCCCGTCGATTGTAACTGTTGCGTTTACATCGATTGCAGTTGTAATCTTCGGGATTATGACAAATCCAAAGGCGTTGACGTCTCCTTCTTTGCTTGAACTTGCCCTCAGGGTGTTTAAGTCTGTTCTTCCAATAACGCTGCCACTCATTGGTGGAACAGTTATGTTCACGTCAAACTCGCCGTTTGAGTCAGGGTGAACTGTTATTCCGTTCCAGTCCCAGGTCAAGACATCATCTGCGCCTGTTGCGCCCTTAATTGACATCACGGCACCGTTTGTGTCAATGTCGTCTTCTGCCTTGTGGTACAGGCCTCTGTACCCATGGGATGTATCAAATATGTTCAAATCACCCGGCCTTAAGGCCGCGTTTAATTGTGTTCCGTTGGCATCCCAGAAGCTAATGGTCACGTTCTCGTCCATGGCGGAGGATGGCGTGAAGCCAAAGCCCATAACTGTAATGTTTTGGTCTACCATGGCAACATCGCTGCTTTCGTTTGGCGTCCTTACGATTATTGCCGGTCCAATGACAAATCTTGCGGTTGCTTCTGCTTCTGAACGGCACTGGTTTGAACTGTCAATTTGCCACATTTCTACTGTTACTGGCCTTCCAACCAGATGGTCTATTTGCCCCTTTTGTGCTGTGGTTGGAATTCTAACTGTTATGTTAAATGTGTTTGTGTCGCTTAGCTTGCGGTTAAAGACTACAATGTTCACGTCCATTGCTACAGCACACGGGCCTGTGCCCGCTGCACCAACTGATCTGCTTTCAACATTTGCGTCTCCCCCATCGTTCAGCCAGCCAGCTGCGTTTCCGCAGTCGTCGTTCTCACAGTTGGTAACCTGTACGTTCAAGTCCACATATAACCCATTATAGTTTAGCGCTATAATGTAATTGGCGTCGGCATTTATATCGCTGGTGTGGGCGATAGTCATGGATATGTTAAAGTCCTCCCCTTTGTTTGCGTGCTTGACTGTGTTTGCATCCCACGCATTAAGATCTGTGAAGACAGCGCTTGCGCTGCCCATCATTACAATTACTAGTGTTGATAGAATCAAGAATTTTGCTAAACTATTCATTAAAGATGCCTCCTAGTGGACTTTTTTTTGCGGCAAATGGCACTCCCTATCACCGCTTTTTTTTTTTATTTCCCCCCCAAGGA
>JAFCBY010000117.1 GCA_017610485.1 Candidatus Falkowiibacteriota bacterium | reverse complement strand
CTCCCTGCAAATTCACTGCTTTCAAAATTTCAAGCCTTTAAAAAAATGCAAAGAAAAAGGTGTCCTCTTACATATTCACCTAAAAGAAAAGATATTTAAAGGAAGGGGGGGGAGGTAGCTGGGTTTTTTTATGCAAGACTTATATGCCATTTATGATATTGGTAACCAGTAAATGGTGTTTGCATTTGTTACTCTAGTTCAATGACGGAAAACAGTCTGTCTGTCTGGTTTTGCGGGTTCATCCGATTGCTAGCGCTTTGGGACCGCCACTGAATTTTAAATACGTGCGGTCCGGCTGCAAGCCCTTGTTCAATCCAATGCAGGCTGGCAGAATCCCTGTCATAAGTTTGTCCTGTGTTGTCCTGCCTAGTTTGTGTAGTAACTCTTGTAGCGCCATCAACAGTCAATCGAATCCAAACGCTTCTCGCATCTTCGGAATTAATTACAGTGTTGAATAAAATCAACAATTTTCCTCCATTTGTATTCGCATTAATTGTCATTCCAGGCACATCTGCCCATACTATCGGAGCGGGTATTTCGTTTGAAAATTGAACACTCCAAGTTTGCATGCCTCCTCCAATGCAGCCGTTGTCTATTGCGTTTTGGAGGCTCATGTCTCCTGCGCATGGCATGACTGGCCCGCCTCCGTCAAGATTAACAACAACGTCTACAGAGGAGTGCCCTGGGTTTGGGATGTTGACTAGTGCCGGGTCTGCAAGGCTTATCACGTTTTGGTTTGCTATTGCCATTCCTGCTGTTAGGATTATGCAGATTAGTGTGATTAGTGCAAAATGTTTTTTCTCAAGATTGATTTCCATTTCCATCAAACCATTTAATCTCAAATGCTTTTTTTTCCAATGGTTTTTTTTGTTTAAATGTCTTTTTCTTTTCTGTTTTATTCTTAGGCCTTTCCGGTTTAAATAGCTTTGCCTGCGTACAGTACTTCCGCAAGTGGGTTCTGATTAGTTGATTCGATACTTTTATTTGTAGAGGGAGAGTTCCTCAGTACATCAAAACATGGAGGTTCTCTCCCGTGACTTTAACTCCTTACACAAATAAAATGCTTGTTTCTGGGAAACAAACTAGTATAATCAGACGTTTTTTCTTTGAGAATCTTGGAATAGAGCCAAGATATAATAGTAAGCATGAGCTGGGTCAACTTTTTTAGGTGTTGCTTTACATGTTTGTTAACTGTTTGTCTGCTGAGGAGGCAAGCTTGCAGCTGAAGATTGAGTTGCCTGATGCTTTAGTCGCTTCTGCCGATACTTTGCTTAGGTGGCTGAAAGAGGCTGATGAAAAGCAGTTGAGGAAAGCATTCAACTCGACAATCAGGAAGATGTTGAAGGGATACAGAAAACAGCACTGTGTCATGGCAATAGATTTTCATGACATCATGTACTATGGAGACAAAGATGATACCAATGTGAGAGGTACAAAAAGGAAGGCCGGTACCAATTACTGCCACCAGTTTGCCACACTCGAAATAGTCTGCGGCAACTGCAGGCTAACTCTAGCAGTCAGAAAACTTTCAATGGATGACGACAGCAAGGCCGAAGTCATCAAAGACCTAATCAGGGAAGCCAGAAAACACGCTCGAATCAGCGTTCTACTGCTAGATAGGGCCTTTTGCAACGTTCCCTGTATCAGAGCCCTAAAACGCTCAAGAACCAGGTTTGTCACCCCTGTTCCAAAAGACAAAAAAGTCAAAAAAGCCATCAAAGAAAACGAAAACAAGCTGCCAACAATAAGGCCATACACGATGGGCAAACCCAAGAACCAAGAAACCTTCAACATAGTCATGATTAGAGGTAAGCAAAAAGACCCCAAAAAAACCAGACCAGTCCACTGCTTTGCAACCAACATACAAGCAAACAAAGCAGAATACATAGCAGAACTATACCGCAAAAGATGGAGCATCGAAACAGGATATAAGTCAAAGAAAAAGTTCAGGGCAAAAACAACAACCAAAAACAACACAATCAGGACGCTCTACTTTTTCATAGAATGCCTGCTATACAACGCATGGTACAACACCAGAAACTTGGTCTCAACCACAATCGAAACCTTCAAAAAACTCACCGAAAAAGAAGTCATCACAACAATCGCTGGCTCTAAGGCAACAGACACCTAGCAAACTCCTCAACAACTCTCAACACACCACAGCCATCAGCATCTATAACACAAACCAAATATCCATCCACCTAAAACAACAACCACCTGCCAGCAGCCACCAGCCAAAAACAGACCCCCAAACGCTATGAAAAAACTCCCAAAAAATAGCCCCTCAATCAAGCACCTGCGAATCTACTGGGCTTAGGGGCAGCCAGTTCCAGCCTTCCAGTCGGCAATTCTGGAGATTAGGGTCGGCATTGACAAACTGCCCTGCTGCCACTGCGAGATATAGTCTAAGAGCAGCTCAAGGGTAACGCAGGAACTGTTTTGGAACTCAAAGGCGCCAATATCCCACTCGGCTGTTCCGCTGTTGTCACCATCAAAGGGCCTTGGATTGCCTTCATAATCAGGGCTTATGTCAATGCCGTAACGGTTTGAAAAAGTCTGGTAAACGCTGTTAAGGGTTCCGTTGTCAACCCCAGGGCTGCTCCCCAAAAGATTGAAGTCACCGTTGAGTGCATCAACGAATTGGGGGTTTGCCTCCAGGCAATTCTGGCATTCGTCAAAGAGTGACTGGAAATCGGAAAGGTTTACTGTGCTTCCGTTGCTCCACTCGATTTTGGCCGGGCTGTCAAATAGCATGAAATCCATGCTGGAATTGCTGCCTGTCTTGTAGGCGGGTCCAAAGTAGATGTGGCTGGTATCAACGTTTGACAGGATGTTATTGTACAAATTCAGATTGCTTGTGGAGGAGTCGGTAATGGCCTGGTCTACGTCCAAAATGGTGTTTCCGACAACATGCTTGACAACGGTGGAGCCGGCCAGGTCTATGCCAAAGCCGTTTTGAGTGCTTGTGCCGTGAATGTTTGAGATGGTGTTCCCAACAATGTACACATTCTGGCCAACTGAACCACCCTCACTTTCAATACTGATTCCGATTTCACAGTCAGAGATGTTGTTGTAGATTATCCAAAGGTTGTTGGGTTCGTACTCAAAGCCAATTCCTGCTCCAATGGTTGAGGTAGAGGGCCTGCTGTTGTACACTGTGTTCTGGGAGACTATGATGTCGCTTGCACCCCTGTTCCACGTACCTGTTTGCCTGTTGTTGTATGCGAGGTTTCTGCCGATGTAAACATGGTCAGAGTCTGTTCCGCCGCCAATCTGGAGGCCGCTGCCGCTGTTGTTTGCAAGCTCGTTGTCAAGGATCCAGGTGTAGCTTGAGTCCCATCCTATTCCAAAAAACTCCATGTTGAAGTCAGCCAACCAGTTGCCGTTGTTGTGGATATTGTTGTTGTAAATGACCAAATTGTTAACGGAGTTTGGGGTTGGCTTCCAGAGGCTG
>JAFCBY010000116.1 GCA_017610485.1 Candidatus Falkowiibacteriota bacterium | reverse complement strand
AATAGGTAAAAGGGCTTTGTTACTTCAGCCTTGCTGCTTCAAGGTTGTCCATTGGGGTGGCGCTGATTTTGTACCTTGCGCTTATTGACCTTGCAAAGTCTGCTGCCCTGGTCCTTTCGCCGTGGTTTACCAAAACCCTTTTTGGCTTTGGTTTCAGGTTCCTCATGTAGGCCATTAATTGGTCCCTGTCTGAGTGTCCTGAAAAGCCATCTACTGTTTCAACTCTCATGTTGATGTTCAAGGCTTTTGTTTTGCCCTTTTCGTCTGTCATTGGCAAACTTTTTAATCCGCCCTGGATTTTCCTGCCCAGGGTTCCTTCTCCTTGGTATCCCACAAAGATCAGGCTGTCGTTCTGGTTTTCAGCCATTTTGTAGAAGTACCTTACACTTGCCCCGCCGGTTAGCATTCCGCTGCTGGCAATTATTACAACGCCCTTTTCTTGGAGTATCTCGTCGCGGTTTTTGCCGTTTTTTATTGACTCAAATATCTCTGCCGTGAAGGGGCTGTCATTCTGCAGAATTCTCCTTTGTACCCCTTTCCTCAAATATTCTGGGTAAGCTGTGTGTATTCCGCTTGCCTCGTTTGTCATTCCGTCAACATAGCATTTTGCGTCAAGCAAGCCGTTCCTGTAAAAGTTTTCAAGGACAAGCATTATTTCCTGGCCCCTGCCAACTGCAAAAACTGGGATTAGAATGTTTCCGTCCCTTTCAACAGTTTCCTTGACTACGCGGAGCAGGCTGTCTTCTGCCTCCTGCCTGTTTGGCTGGAATGCGTCCTTGCCGCCGTAGGTGCTTTCAATTATCAGGGTTTCGAGCCTTGGGTAGCGCATGTCAACATTGTTGAACAGCCTTGTAAAGCCGTACTTCATGTCCCCTGTGTAGACCAAATTGTGGGCCCCCTCGCCTATATGCATGTGCACCGATGCCGAACCCAAAATGTGGGCCGCATTGTGGAGGGTTAACCTCATGTCTGGGGCTATGTCTGTTACCTCTCTGTATTCCCTTGGGATGCAGTATTTGAGGCTTTCTTTCACGTCTTTTTCGTTGTAGGGTGCGTCCTTTCCCTCTTTTGCAAGCACGTCAATGTAGTCAAATTGCAGTAGTGTCATTAAGTCACGGGTTGGCGGCGTGCAGTAAATAGGGCCCCTGAAGCCGCTTTTGAACAAGAATGGTATAAATCCTGAGTGGTCTAGGTGGGCGTGCGTAACCACAACTGCGTCCAATTCGCTTAGTGGAAGGTGCAGCACGTTCAGGTATGGGAATGACTCGCTGTGTGCTGCCACGTTAATGCCGCAGTCCATCAGGACCTTGGTGTGCGGTGTTTCAAGGAAAATGCAGCTTCTGCCCACCTGCTTGAAGCCGCCCAATGCAACTACTCTGCACCAGTCTTTTGGGCTTTGGTCTATGTCTGCGTAAATCTTTTCAGCGGCCTCTTTCAGAATCTTTTTCCTTTCGTCGCTGTATTTGTGAAGCTGGTGCCTTATGCCCTTTAGGATGTCCGAAGTCTGGGTTGGTGCCCTGATTATGTTTGGTGTCCAGCCTGTTTCAAGAATAATCTTCTTGCTTGTTTCGCCGCCTTTTCCTATGACAAGGCCTGGCTTTATTGACTCGATTGTCATCTCGGAGAATGCAGGGTCAAAGTATATTTCCTTTATGTCTGCGTCCTCCGGAACTATTTGCCTTGCCTTTGCCTCGGCTTCTTTTTGGTCAAGCAGCAGGCTTTTGTCTGTCCTGATGTTTACCCTTTTCTTGAGCTCAAATGCTGTTTTTGCCACAAAGTTCTCGTTTTCAAAGAAGGACTTTGGGTTTTTCGTGTAGATTGCCACTTCCGGGCCTTCCATTTCAATCTTTGTTACTTCGCACTTTTCCGGCAAAATGCTTGAAACAGTTTCCTTAAGTTGGTCTATTATTTTACTCATCTGAAAAAAACTCCTGTGCCCCCGAATTTGGTTTTTTTTGTTCAAAGGCAAGAAAAATTATTTGGAACAATTTAAGGTCCCCTCTAAAAACCCTTTTCTTGGGCTTAAGCCAGTTTTGAGAGGTGTTTTTGCACTTCTGGATCTGCCAATTCCCTTATTCCGCGCTTGTTTATTACCATGACAGCAATGCTTACTCCCCCACTGTACATGTCCCTTTTCTTTCCTGCGTTAACCGCCTTTATTGCAACTGCAACCCCTTCATCTTCCGTCATTCCAACCCTGTAGTTCTGGTCAAGGGTTGTCATTGCAGGCTCTGTTCCTGAACCGCTTACGGCAAACTTTTTCCTCTCCAGGACCCCGCCGTATGGTGTCAGCTCAAACAGTTCCGGGCCGTTGTTGACGCCGCCCAAAACAAACTGGGCTGAGAAAGGATAATACCTGTTGGCGTTCAGCACATTTGAAAGGTATGTTGTCAAAGCCTTTGGTGTTATCTCTGTGTCCCTTTCAATCTCGTAAAGGCCTGCCTGGCTTCTGAGAAACCTCACCAAGGTAAGGCTGTCTCCCACCGAGCCGGCATTTGTAACCGCTATCTTGCCAGTTATCCTGTAAAGCTTCCTGCTTTCCTCGTCGTAGGCAATGTGCCCAAAGCTTGCCCTCATGTCGGCAGCCAAAACAACGCTTTCTCCAGCAATCAAGCCCACTGTTGTAGTTCCTGTTTTGAAATCGCCTGTTGAAGAATTTTCCATAAAATATCTCTCCAAAAAAAATTTTGAGACAATCAGAATTGAGCCTCTGAACACATTTTGTAAGCAAAACCTTAAAAAGCTACTTTTGGAAGCCAAACGCAAGGCCCTATTTCTTTGCCTTTGCAGGCTTTGCCTTTTTTCCTGCAGCCTTTTCCCCAGCTGGCTTTTCCACAGCCTTTCCTTCAGGTTTTTTCTTCTCCTCAGCCGGCTTTTCCTGCCTGAATTCTTCCACAAACCTGACCTTTTCAAAGCCCTTCACGTGCTTTGTAACAATCTCGCTGAACGCTGTCTTCAACGGCCCCAAATTGGCGCTCCACCTAGGGCTTAGGGTAACCTCGATGCTGTCCTTTCCGACAACAAGCCCTTTTTCCTTTTCCGGAACCATTCCAAAGTACTTCTTGTAAAGCTCTTCAACTTGCTCCTTTGGCTCTGTCAGTTCCCTTTCAACCTTCATCTCGTAAAGCAGTTCCTTTCCTGCCAGCGGGTGGTTAAAGTCTACCCTAACACGGCCGCCGCTGACTGTTTGAACGCGGCCCTGCATTCCGTTTATTTCCACGACGAGGCCTGGGAACGGCTGCATCTTCTCCTTCTTAAAGTGCTGCAGTGGCACAACCCTGACATTTTCTGCTTTTCTCTCGCCCCATCCTTCCTCTGGGCTAACATTTACCTCGCGCTGTTCGCCTACCTTCATCTCAAGGAGGGCTTTGTCAAGGCCCTTCAAAACATCTCCCTGCCCTACAACGGCAATCATCGCCTGGTATTTCTGCTTCTCATTGAAAATGCCTGCTTCAACAGCCTTCTTT
>JAFCBY010000115.1 GCA_017610485.1 Candidatus Falkowiibacteriota bacterium | reverse complement strand
AAGGCCAGCACGAAATTGGGGTGCTCAATCGCATCCCTTACAGCTTGCCCTGGCTTGAAAATGTTGAGATTCATAACCGCAATATATACTGAATTCAGGTATTTAAAGCTAACGCAGCCGTCTCGCCCGGCTGGTGCAGGTGCTATACTCCGCTCTGTTTCGTATAGCACTGTCTGCACTGTAAGGGCATTTTCTACCTTGTGACCTCAAAGCCCTTTACTTCTTCCATGAGCTTTTTTGGCCTGCCCTTTGAAAAGTGCTTTCTGACAGGCTCAAGCAGCTGGTTGATGCAGGAGGCCGTTCCCTTCTTCAAATCTGCTGGATGAAGCTCTCCCTTTACAAAGGCCTTCTCCAATTCCCCATAGCCTGAAAAGGACACATTTCCGCCGAATTTGGCAGGCCTCTCAACTTTCATTTCCTTAAACCTTTCAAACACGATGAACCTGCAGTACTCCAGAACAGGGTTTTCTTCAGCCTGCTTTTCCGGGCAGTATGCCTTTGCAATCTTTCTCTCAACCTCTTTTTCCGAGTCGGTCATAAAGATTGCTGAGTCAGGCTTTGACTTTGACATCTTCATGTCAAGCATCCTGTCAACAGCATCTGTTGAGGTTGAACTTGGCTTTGACAGCCCCATCAGCATGTGGTGGCTTACTACAACTGGCTTCCAGAACCCGAGCTTTGGGCCAATCTCCCTGGCAAGCATGTTTACCTTCCTTTGGTCCATTCCAAGCTGCGTAATATCGCACTTTAGGTGGAAGATGTCTGCCGCCTGCATGCAGGGGTAGATTATCTGCGCAGCGCTTAGAGACTCGCCTGACTTCCTTCCCATTATCTGGCTGCATCTCATAATCCTTTTCACGGTTGAGTGCCTTGCAATGTCAATGGTTGTCTTCCAGTGGTCTTCCTTGGTCACAACGTCCTTTGCCCAGACGAAGTCAATTTTGTCTGTCTTCATCCCGCAGGCCTTCCAAATCTCAATCAAGTATTTTCCAGTAGTCCTTATTTTGTCCAGGTCACCATCCATCTTGTTGTTCATCCAGGCAAACCAGTCCGCCACCCACATCTTGAACTTTACGTCTGCCTTAATCATTTTGTTGACGTTGATGGTGCGCATTATGCCCTGGGCAATGTGCATTCTGCCAGATGGCTCAAACCCATCGTAGGCAACAGGCTTTTTCTTGGTTTCCAGCAGCGTGCGAAGCTCTTCCTCCGTAATGATTTCCTCGCCAACCTCTTTAATCAGGGCCAGCCGTTTCTCAATGTCCATAATACCACTAATTAATATAAATTCGGAAGTATTTATAACTAATTGAAGTCTTTTAGTAATAATTTTTTTACGGCTATTTGGCCTAGGCACCCAAGTCAAGCTTTGTCTGCGTTTGGGCCTAAGGGGGACAAAATGGATACCTTAAAGTTTAAATAGTGGTTTTAACATTATTTTTAACGATATAAAGGAGAGAAAACAATATGGCGAAAGAAGTAATTTTTGAAAAATTGGGAAAGAAAGAAGCAATGCTTCTTCTCAAAGCCTTTGATTACACTGTGGATGATGAAGGATATGTTTGTTCACCCCAAGGCTTACGAATAGCATCTGAGGAAAATCCGGATGCGTTCATTAAGCTGGAGAACGCGGCTTTGACACCGGGTTCATTGGAGGTTATTGATGGCTCACCAGATTCTATTTCTAAATTTATTCGGGAGAAAGTTGAGTCCAAATAGGTGAAAATCCTATGGCACTAACTCCTGAGCAGATAGAATCCATTATTCAAACAATACAAGGTCTGTCGTTAAAAGACGCTTTGCAATTTCTTGTCCTGAAAAAAGTGGTAGATTTCTCGGGCGTTGGTCTTGGAAAATTAAGGCAAATAATTAGAGACAAACAAAATGAAGGCAAGTATGCATTTGTTCCGCTTAAGGAGGAAGCCCAAAAGCTATTGCAGTTCAGCAAAGAATCTGCCTACAAGAAGGTAGAAACTTTGGTTCCCCATTATCGCTATATTGACATAATTCGCACAGGGCTTTTGATTGATTTTTATCATCGAAGAAACCAAAAAGGCGACAGTGAACGAGTCAGTCAGATAAAGAAAAGTATTCGTAGCCGACCCAACGGAGCAAAGCTGCTGAAGATTTCGAACCTTCCAACTACTCCTTTTTTTGAAAGTGTCTTGAGGTATGTCTTTAACCTTAAAGGAAAAGGATATAGCGAAAATCAGCTTGAAGAAACTTTTGACTCGATAGTTACTGACTGGGAAGCAGCTTCTAAATTTGTAAGGAACGAACACACTCCTACAGATGTTGTCACTTTCTGCGAAACACAAGCTAACATAAAAACATCTCCTTTTTTTGTATTAGGTATGCGTAGTGTATCAAAAACGGTTGAGGCCGCTTTGGACAAACTCAAGAAGAAAAAATTCTTTAAGAAAAATGGTTATACTCCTATAGTAACTATTTCTGAGGAAGGCAATCACCCGCGAATGGAAGTCACCTTTGTAAAGAAGGACTAACTATGGCTCATTAGAAGGTAGCTGGTTTAATCGATTGCAAAAAATTATTATTAAAATACTTGCATTAGTTTATAATTATTCAATTACCCTTTGTTTGTGGTTTCGATGAAAACGGTTATGGCTTTTGGCACTTTTGACTTCCTGCATCCAGGGCACCTCTTTTTCCTGAGGAATGCAAAGGCTTTGGGGGACGAGCTGGTTGTGGTTGTTGCCAGGGACGGAAACACCCGCGTCTTAAAGGGGCGGAAGCCGCTGAATTCTGAGAGGGAAAGGCTTGCCCTTGTCAAAGCCCTTGATTTTGTGGACAATGCCGTGCTTGGCGACAGGCGGCTAAGGGACTGGGGGATAATCGAAAAATTCCATCCGACCGCAATTGCATTGGGATATGACCAGTGGGCGAGCATTCCAAGCCTGCGGAAAGAGCTTGACAAAAAGGGTTTAAGCCCGCAAATTGTGAGAATAAAGTCCTTCAAGCCAAAGAGGAACAGCAGCAGGAGAATTCGTGGGGCCTAGGCCTTTCTTTTAATGCCATCAGGGTTTTCGGATTTTTTTTTGCTTCTGACAAAGATCCATGCAAGCACTGCAAGTGAAATGTAGTAGGTTGCAATGCCTGCTACTGCAAATGAAAAGGTTCCAATCATCTGCTGCCACCAGTTTCTCTGCACTGGCCCGGAGATTCTTACTGCCGCTATTGCGATGCTTCCAAGCATTGAGAGAAATATCAGGACAAAGCCGCTTCTTGCAAGCAGCTTAATGGTCTTTGGAGTAATGGGTTTCATGCTTAACAATTGACTGTTTCAAAGTATAAAAAAATTGCCTTTTCTTGAAAACAGGCTTTTTTTTAGGCAACTGATGCAGCTGCGGCGGCTTTTGCCCTTCTTGAGAAAATGAAGCTCAGGCCGCCAAAGGAAACATAGTAGATTCCTATTCCCAGGATGGCAATTGCCATCATGTCAAAGAAGCTG
>JAFCBY010000114.1 GCA_017610485.1 Candidatus Falkowiibacteriota bacterium | reverse complement strand
GGGAAGTGAAGTGAAGACAAGGATTAAGGAATTCAGGGCGCGCTTTAACCTTACACAGGAGGACCTTGCCAAAAAGGCAGGGGTAAGGCGCGAAACCATTGTCTTCCTTGAAAAGGGCAGGTACAACCCCTCGCTTAAGCTGGCCCGAGACGTGGCAAAGGCATTGAAGGCAGGAATTGAGGAAGTGTTCATATTTGAGAATTAGGGAAGCCCCGGGAGAGATTCGAACTCTCGACCCCAAGTTTACGAAACTCGTACTCTACCACTGAGCTACCGGAGCAATGAAAAATTTTGGAGCCAAAACGCTTTTTAAACCGTTTTCCCTAATGTTTTGGCATGGCAAAGAAGGAAAAGGGAATTGATCAACTCAAGGGAAAAGGAAAGACAATTGGTAGGCCCAAGGGAAAGACAATTGACCAGCTCAAGGCTGAAAACTTTTTGAAAGACTTTGCCAAAAGCCTGTCCAGGATATACGGCGAGGAAATTGATTTTATCCTGCTGTTTGGAAGCACTGCCCGCGGCCAGTTCGTGCTTGGAAAAAGCGACGTTGACATCGTCATACAAGTCAAAAAGGATGGCATGGTTAAGGAAATTGAGGCCTATGCGGAAAAGATTTTCTGGGAGCTTGACAAAAAGCACGGAATGATGCAGAAAAGGGTCTGCAGCACAGGCAAATCAAAAAGCATCCTGGAGAACGCCTTGAAGGCCGTTGAAAAGCAGGTTCGCCTATACAAGCCATTTGAGGTTTTTGGCCCAAAGGACATTGACTGGAATCGTGGAATGATCAAAAGGCTGGACCTAATGCCTGGTGCAATCCTTGTGGCAAGCCAGCTAACCCTCTTGTACAAGATGAAGCACGAGGGCAAAATCCTCTTTGGCAGGGACATAAGAAAGCTGATAAGGCCAAGGTTTACCTTTTGGGAGAGGCTGAAGGCAATCTGGGTTCCACAAAGCATTGGCTTTGCAGCAGTGGTGTTTGCCCTGCTCTTGCCAAAAAAATCGGTTGCCTATGCGTCAAAGGCCATGTTCTACGAGGTTGAGTCAGTCAACCTGTTTCTCAAAGGAAAAATCCCAAAAAGGAAGGAATCGGAATTTGCAAACGCAACCGCCTTCAGCGAAGCCGGTCTGGACTACCTGCGCTTCTACCTTGAACTCAGGTTTGAAATGCTTCCAAAGCAAAAGCTCGCCTTCATTAAGAAGGCCTCAATCATCAAAAAGCAGGGCTTTAAGGGAAGCAGGAAAGACGCCCTAAGATTTTGCTGGAAAGCCTTTGGAATCATTTACAGCGTAAACAGCAACATTATCCTAAAAACGTTTTCTGGGGGAAAACTCTAAAACTTTTCAGTTCCGCTCTGCAACTTCCAGAGAACAGTTGGCAGGTCCACAATCTTAACACGCTTCTGCTTCATCGAGTCACGGTCGCGCAGGGTAACTGCCTTGTCCTTGAGGGAATCGTAGTCAACCGTTAGGGCAAAGGGAACCCCTATTTCGTCAACGCGGGCATATCTTTTGCCAATGCTGCCGCTTTGGTCAAAGAACACGTCAATGTTGTGGCTGTTCAGCTCGCTGAAGATTTCGCGGGCCTTTTCGGCAAGCCCGTCCTTCTTCACAAGGGGAAAGACTGCTGCAAGGTATGGCGCAATCTTCGCCGGCAGTTTTAGAAACACCCTTTCCTCCGGCCCGCGTTTTTCCTTTCTAAAAGCATGGTCCAAGGCAACATAAAAGGTTCGGTCAATTCCGGCACTTAACTCAAACACGTGCGGAATGAACTCCTTGCCATCCTCTTTGACGGCAAGCTTCTGGCCAGACTGCGCCTCGTGCCCCTTTAGGTCAAAGTCTGTCCTGTAGTTGCAGGCCATGAGCTCAACCCAGCCCAGGTCTGTTTCAATCTCAAAATCCCAGGTTTCCCTGGCATAAAAGGCCTTTTCGTCCTTGTCAAGCTGCCTGAAGCGCATTTTTGAAACAGGTATCCCAAAAGCCTCGTAAAGCTGCTGGACCCTGGCAAGATAGTATGCAATCAACTTGCCTGAAACAAGCTTTTTCTTGGCTGCATCCTTGCAGCTGATTGGCTTTGTTTTCTTTCCCAAAAGCATCAAATTAAGCTTGTAATTTTCAACCTCTTTGAACAAGGGCATGTCATCAATCTTCTCCGGGTTGAAGAAAACCTCTACCTCCATCTGGCCAATTTCCCGCTCCCTTATCAAAGAGTTCCTTGGCGAAATCTCGTTCCTAAAGCTTTTGCCGGCCTGCGCAATTCCAAGCGGCAGGTTTTGCCTCATTGTTTTGTACAAGCGAGAAAAGTCGAGAAAAATGCTTTGGCAGGTTTCAGGCCTTAAATAGCAGGGCACATCACCAGTTGCACCAATGTCAACCTTCATCATCATATTGAACTTCTTTACCTCTGCAAAGCTTGAGCTCTTGCACTTTGGGCATTTAACAGCGTGCTTTTTTATGAGCTTGTCCAGCTCCTTCGTCGAAAGGCTTTCAGGCACAATTCCGTTTGAGTGGGCCTCAATAAGCTTGTCTGCCCTGTGAAGGCTGTTACACTTCTCGCACTGCACTATTGGGTCGTTGAAGTTCTGCAAATGCCCTGATGCCTTGAACACTGCCTCTGGCAGAATCTCGGAACCAAAAATCTCAACAAAGCCCTCTCTTTCAACCAGCTGCTTTCTCCAAAGGTTTACAATTTTTCTTCTGATTGTCTCCCCGTCCGGCCCAAACTCAAAAAAGCCAGAGGGGGCCTTTGAGTAGATGTCCGCACTTGGGAAAAACAGGCTTCTTCTCAAAGCCAGGTTTGCAATTTCTTCCTTTGGCATGTACTAACTAAAAGGCAAGCAGTTTTTATAAGTTTTTGTGAAAGCCTTAAACAAAAGATTTTATAGGAGTATAAAGCATAATTATTCAATGACGGAAAAACAAATACATTTGCTTACAATAAACCGGGAATTTAGTTCCCCGAAAGAGTTGCTTAAAAGTGTTAAGGCAGAGCTTGCTGAATTCAAGGGAAAACCAACCATAATTATTTTTCCTGAGGCTGTCCTTGGCATAAATCCTATTACAATGCAAGATGGAAAAAAGCTTGCAGTCGAAATTAATCAACTTCTTCAAGGGCATGGCCAGGCATATGTTTCCTATTCTGTCTACGAAAACCGCGTTGGAGCAAGCGGAAAGCCAAAGCCTTTGATAACAAATTCAGGATACTTTGTTTCTCCAAGCAGGAAAAAAGCATACCAAGTTTACTCAAAGGTTTCGACATTCGATAATGGACGATACCTTACCGATCTTGACACCAAAACACTAATGCGACACAGTGTAAATGGAGGAAAAGCCCTGGAACTGATTTATCGCATTGCAAAAAGAACAAAAGCTTTTCCAAGAATAAAAATTGGCAGCAAGACAATTGAGATGAGAATATGCGCAGATGTCACAAAAAGACACACATCAGACATACACCCTGCCCAAAGGAAATCGGGAA
>JAFCBY010000027.1 GCA_017610485.1 Candidatus Falkowiibacteriota bacterium | reverse complement strand
GCCCAAAAGGTTCGTGGCTTATAAGGCTTTTCTAGGGCCACTTTTTCCCAAGGCTTTTTTCCTGTGGGAAAAAAGGTTTTTGATAGTGTTGGCTTTGCTCCTGCTTTTGGGGCAGGCTTTTGCCATTAGTGCGCAGGACGCCATAAACTTTTCAACAAAGCAGAACAATTTCCTCTACCCCGGCGAGTCAGTTGAGGTATTTCCAAACGTGAGGCTTAACCACAAGGGAGAGCACTACTGGGTTGTTACTTTCCTGAGCAGCGATTCCCTGGCAGGCTTTGCCCCGGTTCTCGATTCCTCAAATCCCGAGCTGCCTGACGGCAAGATTGCAAGGCGCGAGCTGATAAAGACTGCCTATGTTCTGAGGTATTACCTCCAGCTTAAAAATTCAGTGGATTCGTCAAACGAGCTCTACTGGCTTTTTAATGCGGACAGCGCAAAGAGTTTTGCCGACTTGGGCAGCGATCTCAGGGGTGAAAAAATTGATCTCACAAGCGTAAAAACAAGCCTGGCAGATTTTCCTGTGTTGCAAGACCAGATTGATTCACTAAAAATTCAGCTTGATGAAATGCATTCACTGGCGGATCAAATTAGTGAGGCAATCTTTGAATTCAACGAATTTGAAAATAGCTTTGTTGCAGGCCCTGACACAAACAGGCTGAATGAATTTGGAAAAAAGTTTCAAAATGTTTTTGGCCTGATAACGGAGCTTGGCACAAAGCGTTCCACTTACCTTGACGAATACAATCTAGACAAGCTGAGAACGGGAATTGGGCGGACCGACCTCCCGCTTGAAACAAGGCAGGGGCTTAATAGCATTGCTAATATTCCCCTAAGCTTTCAAAAATTCAGTTCAACTGAGTCACTCTCCATAAGGGATGAAGAAAAAATAAACCAGATATTCAACAACAGCCAAGTGAACCTTTATACCCTTGCGTCCGATTTGGAAACAAGGGAGACTAGGAACACTGCCTTTCAGGCGCTTTTTGGCAGGGATGACGAGATTCTTGAGGAGACCGGCGAGGGCAGTTTGGGGAACCTCTTCGACATTCTGCTGTCGGAGGACTATGTTTTCCGCTGGAATGAGCAGGGAGAGCTTGCCAGGGCCAGGGAGGACTGGGAGAAGGCCAAAGCCTTTTACGAATCCGGCTCCTTTGACCAGGCAGAAGACTATGCCATTAGGGCAAAAAAGCCTGCTTTGAGGGTTTTTGCCGGGGACATCTCAGAGGAAACTCCTGTTTTTGACTCTTCCTTGCTCTTTGGCGGCGCAATTTTATTAATTGTTCTTCTCATAGTTCTTTACCTGTTTAGGAACAGGGACAAGATCGCAGGCCTTGTTTCCAGCAGCGAGGAAGAGGTGCAATTGCATGAGTGGGAAAAGTGATTTAGTCTTGATGAAAATCGGCCTTGTGCTGCTTTTGCTCGCGCTCTTTTGCTCAATGGTGAGCGCGGAAATTTTTGTAAGTGTTTCCCCAAAGCAGCCAGGCATTGAGACCCTGCAGCTTTACCTTGATGAGTCCGCTGAATACGAGATAACTGTTTTCAACTCTGGGACTGAGCCGGTCATGGGGATTGTCCTGAAAGTGGAACCGTCCGATGGCCTGAAAATTTTGGACAAGGGCCTTGAAAAAAATGTTCTCCCCTTGGAGGTTGAGTTCCTTGAGCCAAACCAGCAGGAAACCTTGCTTGTAAGGGTTAAGCCTGTTGAGCTCAGTGCAAAGCAGCTTGTTCTCTATGTTGGCTATGGCATAAGGGCCTACACCCACGGGGATGTAACCTTTCTCTCGGTTGCCGAAACGCCGCTGCAGATTAATGCAAGCCTTTCAAAGACGGCTTTGGACGTGGGAGAGGAGGCTTTTCTAAAACTTTCCCTGAAGAACAATGGTTCTGAGCCGGTAACCAAAATAAAGGCCGAGCTCCTTGCTTTTCAGGGCATTGAGTCAATGGACGGCGCGGTAGAGCTTGCCAGCCTTGCTCCCGGTGAGGGTTATGAGGCAAAGGAAATGGTTTTCAGGGCAGACCCCTCAACCTCGGGAAAAATGCCGCTTGTGCTTCTCGTCAGCTTCGAGGATTCCTTGGGAAAGCACGTTCTTGAAAAGAATTTTTTTGTGGAAATCCAGCGCAGGGAAATTATTATCTACCTGATGGCTGGAATAGTTGTTCTGCTTGTCGTGGTTGTCTTGCTTTCAAGGAAGGGGGATTCAGCCCACGTTAAAAAGCTTGAAAAGCCAATGGTTCAGGAGATCGAGGGAAGCGAGGTAAAGCCGGATAAGGGCTAGGGCTTGGGCCAAAACACTATTAGGTCCTGCGGGCTTAGGCCGAAACCTCTATTACATCGCGATTCTTCAGCTTGTAGTCCTTTGAAACGCGCTGCCCGGGATACTTTGTGGAGCCCCAGACCCTTGCAAAGCGCAGCTTTTTTTCAAAGTCCTTGTGCAGGTGCCTTGCCGCGTCTTTGACGGTTGAGTGCAGCGGCAGGCCAAGCGGCTTCTCTTTTTCAACTTTGCCACCTGGCTTTTTTGTGTAGACGACTATCTTGTCAAGCAGTGAAAAGACTCTCTCCTTGAGGGCTTCGAGTTCCTCTTCCTCAAAGGCATCTAAAAAGAGTGCCTTCTTTGATTCCTTTCCCCTTGCCTTTCTGTTCAGGGAAATTCCCACGTCCAAAAGCTCTCTTTCAACCACTGCCTTTTCCCAGGCGTTTCTTGCGACCACAATCAGTGCGTCGGCATTCCTTGCAACCGACAATAGTTCCGGGCCTGAGGCCTTTCCCTTGCTGCTTCCGTCCACAATGGCTGGCAGCTCAACCAGCTGGACCTTGCCCCCAAAGTAGTCCATCATTCCGACCTCTGGTTTGGTCGTGGTGAAGGGATAGTCTGCCACCTTGGCGCCAATTCCGGTCAGCTTGTTTAACAGTGTGCTCTTCCCAGAATTTGGAACCCCTAGTATCACAATCTGGCCAACACCCTCCTTTTTGATTGCAATGCTTGAGCCCCTGCCCTTTCTTTTCTCCTGCTTTTTCTTCTTTTCCATGTCCTTCTTCAGCAGGGAAATTTTCTTGCTGATGTCCTTGCGCAGGTTCTCCCCACCCTTGTGGCTGGGGGCAGTCCTCTGCATGTTAATTAGCGCGGCAAGCTTTGCCTCGGGGGAATTGGCCTGGTCGTACTCAAGCTTTGCCCTCTCAAATTCAAAACTGACGTTTGCCGGCATAGAAAACCAATTGAATGAAGTTAATTAAACCCTTTTCCAAGCTCTAAAAACAAGCAATTCCTCAAAGAAAAGCCTTTTCCTCGCAATTGTCTCAAATTCAAGCCCATGCTTTCCGAGAATTTCGCCTGTTTCCCTTTCTCCGTTCAGGTTGCTCTGCAAAAAGAAGCACTTCCCGTTCTTTTCCAGGTGCACTGCAAACCCTTC
This sequence comes from Candidatus Falkowiibacteriota bacterium, assembly GCA_017610485.1. Taxonomy (GTDB): domain Archaea; phylum Iainarchaeota; class Iainarchaeia; order Iainarchaeales; genus JAFCCL01. The sequence goes on along the minus strand of JAFCBY010000027.1, from coordinate 12,932 downwards.
CAAAAAGATGTCAAGCACTTCCCTTCCCTTCACCCCGCCGTCCAAATCCCTGAACTTCTTTCCCTCACTTACAACATAGGGGGGATTAAAGATTATCACATGAAACTTCTCGCCGGCAACAGGCTCAAAAAGGCTTCCCTGCCTGAACTCAAACTTTGCTTTGGGCATCAGCCTCCCGGCGTTCCCCTTCGCGTTCTCCAAAGCCTTGGCGTTCACGTCAGTGCACACAACCCTTGAGGTCCCCAGCAGCGCTGCATTGATGCCTTGGATGCCTGAGCCTGTTCCCAAATCCAAAACGGTTGAGCCATTCGGAACCGAAACCGTTTCTGCAAGCAAGAAGCTGTCTTCGCTTGGCTCATAAACAGTTGGAAAAACTTTCAATTCAAGGCCCTTGAAAAAGACTGCCTTCATAAGAAACCTATCAGTACTGCTTGCAGAAGCCATATTTTTCGTCTACCAGGCACAGTGCTGCAAGCATGTTTGTTATTGGAACCTCGTACTGGCAGTTGATTAACGCGGTTGGAGTTCTGTCAATGCCAATGCCGTCTGCAAGCTCTTTCATGGCAACAAACCTGTTTTCCACCGTGTAGAGGCACAGGCCAAAGTCAATGTCGTTTTCGACTCCTGCCCTTTCCGTGGCCTCTATCAGCTCGTCCGCGTCTAAAAAGAAGCCAAAGTGGTTGCTGTCGCCGCATTCCCAAAGGGATGTGACATCAGATCCTTGTATGGTCTCCCACTCTATTTCACAGTAGGTTGAGTAAATGGCTCTCTGCATGTCTACAAAGTTTTCAACACCGTTGTCGTTTGCACACACGAGGTAACGGGCTGCTCCCTCGATGTTGTCTTTCACTGTCGCAGGGTTTCCTCCAAACGCGTTTAAGTATGCCTGCGCAAGCCCTGTGCTGTAGGTCGGCAGGTAACTATACCTGAAGCTTACGTTCAGATCAGGTTCTGCAGTTAGGAATTCCATGGCAGTTTCTATGTCCTTGCTTCTCTTTATTGTGTGCGGGTCGTATGGGTCCAAAAATAAGTGGATCATTAAATTTTCCTCGTTGCCACAGGCATCGCCTAGCAGAATGTTTGAGTGCTGCAGGTCGTCCAAAAACATTTCTGGGAAGACAAAGATGCCTTCGCCTAATGACCCCTTGCCCTTTGCAACATACGAGTTTAGCACGTCCTTGATGGGCTGCTTCCCCCGTTCTTTTGTCTCAACAAGCATGCTGTTGGTTAGGCTGTCCTCTTCGATTATAAACGCTGGCAGTTTCTCTATGCCAAGAGCCTGGATCAGGCCGGCCCCATCCACCGTTTTTTCCTCGTACTCTATAATCGCATAATTCACGTCGTTGGCTTCAAAGAGCACCCGCAGCGAGCTTCCAATGTGGCATCCGGGGCACTTGTCACTGCTCACAATAATCATCCTAAGCTGGCCGGTGTCGACTGGGTCTGGCACATCATCGTTCCAAAAGTCGTCCACCTTGCCCTCCTCTGGCCCGAAGAAGGTTCCCATGGCAATAATTGCAATTGCAACGCATATAATGGCGGTGATTGGCACAAGGTTCTTTTCAAGAAATGCCTTTGGGCTTTGCCTGCTTTTTTTCTGTCCTGTCTTTCCAGCTGGCTCTTGCTCGGTATTTTCCTGGCTTTTTGGCATGGGCTTTTCCGGCTCAGCTGCCTTTTCCGCAGGCTGCGCTTCCGCTTCAGTCGTTTCCATTGCTTCTGCAGGCAAAGGTTTTTCTGCTTTGTCTGCCCCTGCAGGGAGTTCCTGAACAGGCCCTGTATCGGGCCCTTCTGCCACATTTCCTGTTTCTTTCTCTTTTGCCATAACATTTCACCCAAATTAGTCAAAAAATAAGACAAAGATTAACTTCTTTGAGTAAAAAAACGTTTAATAAGTTTTTGCTTTTGTTAGTCAAAAAATTGAAAACTCTTAAAAAAACAAGCCCCCAGGGTTATTTCTGGGGAGAAAATGGTTGTTACTACCTTTCTTGGAGTTTTGATTCTTGCCTTTTTTTTGGGCAACGTTTTCCTAAGCATTACAAGCCCGAAAAGGCTTCAGAAGCAGTTCCAGGGTGAATTGGATGAAGTGACCCAGGAGGAAATGGAGGCCGGCTTTGTGCAAGCTTCTTCCCAGCCTGTTGGAGCTGCTGTTGCCTCTGCAGGCACTGTGCCAAATCAGGCCTCTTTTGAGCAAAGGCTTGGATTCGAAAAGAGGGCTCTTTTGAACAAGAGGGTGGACAGGCTTGAGCAAATCTTGCTCAAGCTCAGCAGCTCAAATGTTTTGGCTCAAAAGCTTGACGCGACAACCTTCTCCAAGAAGATGGATGGTTACTCCAAATTCAAGGAAACTACTAGGCTTGAAATTGCTGCGCTGAAGCAAAGGCTTGACAAAGTCCAGCCAGTTTCCAAAAAGGCCAAAAAGAACATTGAGATAAGCGACAAGAAGCTTCGCGATTTGGTCTTCAGGGCAAGCAATTAAGCCTTTTGTGCCTGCTGGCACAAAAGCCTTGGGAAAATTGCCTGCGGCTAATGTTTTCCCCTCAGTAAGGCTCTAATTTTCTGTTTTTTTACAGCATTCATTGTTTCTTCTCTCCTGAAGAGAAGCAGGTAAACAATTCCCAGAATGCCTGCGTATGAGTGGAGGAATGGGTCAACATTTGCCTCTGCTGCTTCCTCAGAGCTTTCGACAAAGTTTTGCATTTCCCTCTGTGCCACAACCTTTTCTGCAGCCAGCTGGTTTGCCCTTTCCACATTGCCTGACTCCACTGCCTGAACCAGAGCAGATTCAATCTCTACATTTCTCTGCATCAGGGATTGCTCTCTTTGGCTTACAACCAGGCCAATGCCTGAGAAGAGCAGGAGCAGAAGTACTGTAATTGCAACTATTGCAAGCACGGCCTTTTTAACGTCCAGGATAAAGGCCGCTGCCATCAGTCCCCAGACGCCTGCGCTTGCGCCAGCCAGCTTGGCAAAGGGGTTTATGAAGATGAATATTAGCACTGTAAATATGGCTGAGAACAGGAAAATGCCGAGAACGTGCTTCCATTTTAGGGCTTGTTCCACAATGGCTGCAAAGAATAGCAGTAAAACAATGTTTACTGCCAGGTGCCACAAGCTCAGGTGTGTAACCATATAGGAGAGAATGTTCAATGGCTTTGCCAGGCTGAAGGAAAGCTGGGACAGCAGCCCCTTTTCGATGAAGAGGTTTCCCTGTGAGAGCAAAAAGTATGCCGCGACCAGAATGACTGCCAGTGCAATGGTTGCTCTAAACCTTTTGGCAGTCTCTATGCAATTATTGAAGATCTTTTCTTTCCTGTGTGCCTTGACTTTGGCTTTCCTTGCTTTTTGCCTTTTGGCCTTTACTCTTTTCCCCATTTCCCCCAGTTCCTTCTCTTTCCCTTGTCCGGTGACATCTCCCTGTATGCCTTTGCAACAACGCTCGCGGCCCCGATTACCGGGTTTAAATCATCGCCCTTAACAAGAAACTCAACTCCTTTTGGGCAGCCTTTGATGGGGCTTCCGTCAACCACTACCCTTGCCTTTCCCGCTCGCTTTCCAAAAAAGGAGCATATCTCGTGGATTGCCCTTGCCTCAATCTCGTTCAGGCTTTTTCCTGCTTCATGCATTGAGGAAAGCTCTTCTGAGGAAAAGGAGGTAACGGCAATGCCTTGCGCCATTGCCTCAACCACTGCCAAAGCCCTTTCAATGTTTTTTGTCTTCTTGCTGTCCCTGATCTCTCTTAGAGCCGAGGCCTTGCCCAAAACGCCTGCAACTACGAACGGGCCAAATCCCTCTCCGCGGCCTGTCTCGTCAATGCCGACTATGGTCCCTTCATCCTTTTTAACGATCTTCAAAACAAGTTCCTTTGCCTTTTCGCAGCCCTCTCCCTGGATTAAAATTTTCCCTGACTTGTAAAGGGTGGCGGTGCTCTCTCCAATTTTGCACCTTAACAGCTCGTGCTGGCTTTTTGATTCAAGGCCGGGAAATTCTTTGAGAAATTTCAAGACAGGTTCCTTGTCCTGTGAAAAATTTAAACTGCACTGCATTGTAAGAGAACAGGAAGTGCTTTCAGAAATTTAAACCTTCCCTAGAACTAGATTTTCTGCCTGTGCAGCCTTTCAATGCAGAATCTTGCAAGCAGGAACTCAACAAGGCTTTCCGCGCCCTGGTTCAAATTAACCTCTTTTGGAGTTAAGCCGTCGAAGCAGGCTCCCGTGCTTTTGTCATACAGCCTTGCGCCCAGCCTGTTCCCTCCAAAGAACCAGTTGAAGCAGGTTAGGGAAAGCCTCTTGTAGTCGTCGTTTGCCGTGGCAAAAAATCCCTGGCTGGCGGCCTGCACCATTGCGCCTGCCTCGATTGGCTGCTGGTCAAACAAGGCCTTTTCCCCGTTCTTTGGAAACCAGCCGTCTTGGCCAATAGGTGCGAACATTTCGTCTTGCATGGTTTGCCTTTCCAGGAAGGCAAAGCTCTTCTCTGCAACCTCTAAAAAGCGCTTTTTGCCTGTTGCTCTAAACGCGGCAAATAAAGCTTGGCACATTCTTGCATTGTCATATGTGAGAATGTCGTCAAACCACTGCCATTCCTGGTCCGAATTTTTTTCAAAAAGACCAACGAGCTTTGAGCCAAGTAGCTCAACACCCTGCCTCCAAACCGGTTCGTTCTGCTGTGCCTCGGCTGCCTCCGCAAGCCCAAGCAATGAGAATGCAACAGGCCTTGACTCATCCAGCCTGTAGATTAAAGGGATGGCCTTCTCAAGCATCTTCTCAGCGTTCAGCCTGTGGTTTTCCTCAAGCCAGCTGTTTACGGCTTTTCCGCAGGCCCAGACCGCCCTTCCAAAGCAGTCGTCGCTGCCTTCCAAATCCTCAAAGCTCCTGTCAAACGATAAACTGTTCCGGAACCAGCCGCTTTTCAGCTGCATGAAGTTCATGAATGATAGAAAGCGCAGGCAGTAGGGCCTGGCCGCATCCTTGCCAAAAAGGCTGCCATAGTCAATCATCGCAACCAGGCCGCGCGCGTTGTCGTCCATGGTGTAGCCGCTTTCAAGAAGGGGTACGCCGTGGATTGCGTGCTGTTTCAGGCCAACGCTGTCGCAGAGTACGTCGAAGTGCGCTAGGTTGAGTTGTGAAGACCTCAGTTCCTTAAGGAGCTCTTTTTCTTCGTTCACGGTACTAACTTAAAGCAGATTCAAGAATTTAAACTTAAGCTTCGGCCCTTTTCGCGGAAAATTTCCTCCAGGCAAAGGCTGCGACCACGACTGCGAACAGCACCGTACTGTCAAAAGCAAAGTCAAATACGCTGTAGCCGATGCTTGAATGTGATTCCGTAAGCCAGTAGCCAACGTTGTGAAGCGCAACTGCGACAAAGACGATTGCGGCAAGCTTCGCCCACTCAAGCTTTTTCAAATTCTTTCCAAACAGCAGGGCCAGGATTGCAATACCGACATGCATTGCCTCGTGAAACCAGAAGTTTAGGACAAGGGCCTCCTGTGAAAAGGCAGCGAGGTTGAACAAAGCGGTCCTTCCGTGCCCAAACAATGCAAAGAACAGGGTGCATTTTGCCCAAATGATTGTTTGCAGCAGCACATACCACAGCGCAATTCTCACAAGCTTTTTGTCTTCAAGCATTTGAATTAAATGAACAGCAAAAAGAATTTAATTCAGCCGCATCCAAAAGCAGTTTACTTACAGGGCTCTTCTTTTATTGCCTTTTTGGCATCTTTGATTACGTGCCTCAGAGTCCTGTAGGTCTCTTCGGCGTCCTTTTCCTCAACGAGGAAGTGGAGGTCTGGCGGAGCACTTACAAGCTCGATGCTTATTCCCTTTTTTGAAAGGGCGCCTGTAATGTCGGCAATAATTCCGTATGCTCCCTTTGACTCAATTGGCTGCCTCATTGTAATCAGTGAATTGCCCTCGCTGAAGTAAAGGAAGTCTTCCTCAAATTTGTCTCTGAGGGCTGCCATTCTCGGTGCCTTGAGTACAGCAATTACTCTGTTGGGTGCGTCAATCACAATCCTTATTTCTGCCTGGTGCCAGTCGGTCTTGTCCAAAAGGCTTTCAATTTCCCTGAGAACCTGCTTGTTTCTTGAAATTAGCGCGTAGGATATGTCGTCCTGCATTGAAATAGTGCTTCTGGCAAGAAAGTCCAGGTAGTCGTTCCTGTCCACCTTGCCGTTTATTTCGTCGGCGTACCTTTTAATTGCAACAATTAGGGATTCTTCCTTGACCTCTCTGTCAAGGCTTTTTTTGATCTGGGGCGCGAGGTTTCTTGCAAGCGCGGAATAGTTTATCAGGCCCTCTGCCAAAGTGTTTCTAACGTAAGGGTCCCGGTCAATTAGGGTTCTTACTTCCTTTGAAAGAGATACTGATTTTTCTGAGCCGTTGTGCAACCTGCAATTCCCCCTTTACACATCTATCAACCCAAATCATATATAAATATATCACTAAATCGTTTTTTTGTATGATTTCGGTCATTTTGTAAGTTTTGTAAGGTGTGCACTGCCCTATTCTAGATTTTTCTTACCCAAAACATGTTTTTTACCGAAAAATTTCAAATAGAAGGTTTTTTCCTGAAAACTTTCAAAGGGAACGTAATGAAACACCCTTTGGCCAATTTTGTCTGAAAGCGTTCAAAATGCAAGCTAGGGGCGGTTTGCGGGCAAATTCTGGTTTGTTTTGGTCATCAACTATATTAATCTCAAATGCAAAGTGTTATTGATAATCAAAAAAACTTTTTCCGCTCACGCGCAAAAAGTTTGCAAAAAAATGCAAAAAGTTTGGAAAGGAGGTGTTTGTTATCAAGAAGAAAAATAGGGTATTGACTTTGAAGGATTCGAAGACAAGCAGTGATAGCTCAGGCCTCTATAGGATAATTGTTTTGGGGCAAGGGGCTTCCCCAAGGAATGCATCAAAGGGAGGCCGAAGGTAATTCCAGTTGGGAGACTTCGAGAGGTGGATGGAATGATCTAGTGATTGAAACTTTGACATTTGCAGAAAAAATATTTTTAGGATTATAAATTTTATAAACCGCAAGAAATTTTTGGGAGGTACGAAAAAATGATAACGTCGAGCAGCGATCATGCAAGAGTCTGGGTGTGCCCGGAATGCCATTCAAAGCATGTGAACCTTAAGTGAGAAATTCCGGCAAAGAATAAGCTTCCGATTATTATTTTATTGGTTGTCTTGTCCGGCAGCCGCTAAGACTTGCATTATCTTTGTGTCCCGGCTACAAACCTGGCAGGCTCGAATCTGATTTCTTGCTCTCTGGGCAAGTTTTTTTCCCCTTTGGAAAAAAGCCTTGGGAATAAAAAAAGGCTCAGAGTTGAGTTATATCGTCATTCCTTTCGGTCGGAAGGTGTTAACCTCATCATTGCCTATTAGACAATATAGAAGATAAATGATTTAAATATGATGAATCCAACGAACACGAGGCAAATTACGAAGCCTATAAAAATGGGTTATTTTCCATGTGGTCTTCTTTTTGTTTTTGCTTTCTGTTCAGCTTTTTCTTTTCTTAATGCAGTTCTTCGCTGCCTTGAAAGCATCAAATCCCTTTCAGAAGGTGGTTCAACACGCCTAGCGTCCACGTTTGTTATTCCTGCTTTCCTAAAGGTTTGCTTGCATTGTCTTAGCACTCTTTGGTATTCAAAATAGCTGGCCCAATAAAAACCAAAGTATTCTGGCAGAACTCCCACGGTTTTCATCTTGCGTTTGTCTGCAAATTTTTTCAAATCTTTTGCTATCCAGACTCTGTAGTTTTCCTTAAGAGTCTTTGATAACTCTTTCAGAGACAAAGCTTCTCCTTCCACTCCCTGAATGTTTGTAATCTGCATTTCTTTTCCTTTGGGTGTTTTCTGGGTGAAGAAACCAAAAGTTGCAATTCGGTTATTCTTTGTGTCAGTAACTTCAAATTGAATAGGGCAATCTACTTGGATGTCGTCTCTAGAAACTTTGAAAGTGAATTTCCCTATCTGTCTGGGTTTTTGTTTTTCAAACATTTCTATATATTTGATATTGCTAAGCACATTTTTTGCAGCTTGTTCAATCGGCTGTTCGGGAAGCATCCTACTTGCTCTCCCCAAGAAAAAGTAGTCCAAATCTGTAATTCCTCTCTTTGCTGCCAACTCTTTTGCAGCAGCAAATACTTGTTCAGCAAAGTCCTTCGCCATAGATAACTACTATAATTAACTGCCTAAAAAGATTTTTGGCTTACCATAACTTCAGCTATTTCTTATGCTTTTTTTCCCAGGAGTCAGCAAGCCTATTTATTACCGTGTCGTAGGTGTCCCGCATTCCGGCGCTAAGGGAAACAAGTCTGTCCCTTGTTTTCTTTTGGATTTCAATAGTTGTGTAATGAAAGACCCGCAGTCACTATTTTTTTAACCCTGAATAACCTTCTTCTTCTATCGCGCGCGACACCGCTTACGCGGTGTCCTTTAAATGGCGCGATAGGAGTTCAATAAAATATAGTAAATGTTTGGTAGTGTAACAAAGTTGGTTAACTTTATATTTTGAAAGTGAGTTTAACCACCTAAGAAAGGAGGTGAGTTAAACTCATATATTGAGGTCAAAGCTGCCTGCAAACGGGTTAAGACAGCAGTAAAGTATATTTGTACTCGGTTTGGTAAAATCAAGTACAGATTCACATACATCAAAGATGAAGTCGGGCGATTGTTTTCTCCACTGCTTGAATACCTGGACATTGAAAAATATCAGCACATGTCCCAGGACTTAAAGAACCGGTTGAGAGATAAGGCCAGCAAGATGACCTATGCTGACGCAGCAGAAGATATTGCCAACTCTTTCGGTTTCCTGATAACCAGACAAGGGCTTTGGAGAATAAACCAGGAAACAGAAAAACTCGGTTTCACCAAACCGGACAAAAGCCACTCCATACTATTGGCTGATGGGACAAAAGTTCGTTCCAACAAAGGAGGCCATCACGAACCCAGAGTGGCACTCGCGATAAAGCCTGGTTCAACAGAAAAAAGCATGGTCTGCTTTGAAACCAGCAAAACCTGGGCGCAAATAGCAGAAAACATGGATTTCTCCAACTTTAGGGTTCTTGTGGCTGATAACGAACTTGGCCTTAGGCACAATCTTTGTAAATCGCATATGGTATTCCAGCTATGTCACCAGCACGCTGAAACAGACTTAAGTTTCTACCTATGGAAAGACGGACTTCCAAAGCCAGCAAGAAACGAGTTCATGAAACCATTCAAAACAGTTTTGTACACTGTTCAGAGTTCAACGGAAAAATATTTCAAGGACAAGAATAAAGTAAGGCTGTTGAAAAGAGTTGCATGGGCGAATGACCAAGTGGAGATTATTGCTGAGAGGATTAGGCAAAGAGATTTGCCTCTTGCCTCAGAGTTCCTGGAACGAAACAAGCAGTATCTTTTCACAGCAGCAATACTCGCAGTCAAAGAAGATTTAAGAATCCCTTGGACAACCAACCAAGCAGAACGCCTAATGAAAGAACTTGGAAAACGAACAAAGAAAAGATCAATGCGCTGGTCAAACCAGGGCCTGAAGATAATCCTTCAGGCCGTACTCAAACGATACTTCCTCCCACCAGAAAAACGAAACTATAAAAACATCTTCGGAGGTGACAATACAACAGGTGGTTAAGTTCTAACCAACAAATTGACACCACCAATTTTTTCAAGCGGAGTTTGCATAACTTTTTTTAAATCAGAAATGTTGTCAAAAGACAATTTTTCAAGATTCATACAATCAGTCCTTTTTGCTGGTTTTAAGCCTTATTTCTTCGGCTAATTCGTTCAGTTCTTTGAGTGTTTTGTTTGCAAATTTTTCAAAGCCCTTGCTGGTTTCTTCTATCATAAGCCGTTCTTCTTCTCTGAGCCTGAATTTTTCTTCAAATTTCTTGTTTTTCAGGTTGTCTGCATACTTCAAATACTTAAACATGAATTCGGTTTTTTCAATTGCCATTTTCTTCACTGCCTGTATTGTTGCCCCTTCTCTGGCCAAGTAATGCAAGTCAATGATGTCTCTTGCTTTGAAACCTCTTCTTGTCAGCAGGGCCCGGATTTTTTCTGCTGCGATTTCTTTGAAGTCATAGCAGTAAAAGAGCGGGCTTGAAATTGTGTGTTCAGTGTATTCCGGGTATTCCATTTCCAGTTCTTCTTTTTGAGCATTTCCTATTGCTTTTAGTTTGCGCTTTTTTGGCTTGTGGAATATTTTGTCAACAAAGTTTAGCTGTATTTTTATGAATGTTTCTCTTTTTTCTTTTGCTTGATTGTACCATAACTTGAATGTTACGAATCTGTTGCTTCCGCCAAGCTGTACATAGCGCCTATCTGATTTCACTGGCTTGAATTCCAGGCCGAGTTCTTTTGCGGTTTTTTCAATTATTTCCATTATTTTGTTGATTTCTTTTGAGAGTATTTTTCTTATTTGTTTTTCTGATTTGTCTTCAAATGCTTTCTGGTTTATCCAGGTAAAGTCAAGGTCTTCTGAAAAGCGGTAGTAACCAAAGTATGCTTTGGTCAGGCAGGTCCCGCCCTTGAACACAAAGTTTTTTGAAAAGTATTTTGATTTTGAGAGTTTCGTAAGCAGGGCTTGCAGGTAGAGATCTTTTTCAGTTAGTTGTGGTTCTTTTATTTTTAGGTCTCTTGAAATCTTTTCAATTAAGTCTGTTGGAATCATTTCAATTCATCGGCTATTTTTTTTACGGTGCTGCTGTAGTGTTTTGAGTATTTTTTCATTTTGTTTTTGTTTACCTCTTCAGCCCACTCTATTAGTTCATCAATTATTGCTTTTTCAGATTTTTCTGAATGAACTCTTAAGTGAATCAAATCCAGTAGAGTTTTTTCCAAGTCAGAGTAACAAATGTTATCTTCTTTTTTTAAGCCAAATCCAAACAATTTTTTGCTCAGTTTTACGAACTTGACTTTTCTTCCAAGAATCTTAAACGGTTTTGCCCTGAAAATAGTGTCTGAAACAACATAGTCTATTGTGAAAAACTCGTGGGTTATGTTATTTAGCTTTATGGCTGTTTCCAATCCAAAGTACCAGTTTTTGACTTTTTTGTATTCCATTGCTTTTGATATCGCTTCAAAAAGGCTTGGCCCGCCGGTTTTAAGCCTGTGTTCTTCTGCTGAAGGAATATAAAAAAAGCCCCTGACTATTCTGTCCAAATATTTTTTGTTGTAAAGATAGGTTAATGCGTTTTCATACTCAAGCTTAAGCCTTTTGCACAGTTCCTTCAATTCCTTGTCCGAGAGATACCTCTCTTTTCTGAGCAGCAAACGTCGCACTAAAATCCTGTATTTCATTTATATCACAATTTAACTATAATGGTATAATTATAATATAAATGTATCAGCTTGCTAAACAGGGTTAAGCTGATAATTTGCCAAATAGCTATCCGCCTAACTACTCTTTTTCGTGTTTGAGCCAGGCATCAATGCTGGCCAGTTGCCAAGCTTTAGCTTCTTCTCTCATTTCAGCAATTTCTTTCTTTGTTGGTTTTCTTCGCTTCTTTTTAAGTGCCATTTTATCTCTTTCTCTTCAGCCAAAAATCAGCCAGCTTGTTTATCACATCATCACAGGTATCGCTTTTTTGCCTAGTTCCATTAGCCTGTCTCTTGTTTTCTTTTCAAGTCTTTTGGTAAGCCAGTGTTGGATCGAGAAATAAACTATCCAGAACACAACGGCAAAAGCCAGTGCTTCCGTAAGGTCAAATTGCTTGCCTAAAGCGTATTTTACAATGCTGAGTGCCGCAGTAGAAGAAACTGTAACCAGTGTGGTAACTAAATAAGGATTTTGTTTTACGGTTAAGTTTTTTCCTAACATATTCGTTATTTCCTACACAATATAGAGGATAATAAATACTTTAAATTGGTGTTTTTTTCTTTTTCAACCATTCAAATCAATTCTCTTTTAGCTGTAAGATTTACCTCATCATTGCCTACAGAGATATAGGGGAATTATATTTTAATTTATGGGTTTATATAACTCGCAGATATACTTGTGGTTACTACTTAACATGTTCATTCAATCGGCCTGTAATAGTGGCCTCTGGTGAATTTCGCGGTTTTTTTTGGTGTACCCTGAGTTTTCTTGCCAATTGCATAATCGAGTACTTTAATGGCTTCTTCGCCGGATAGACTTGTTAAGTCAATGCCTATTTTGTTGAATCTTGAGAATTTTTCTATTTCAAACAGCATGTCAACAGGGACTGGGTTGTATAGTCTTGCAATCCTGTTGTTATCAATAGTTAGTTTGTACAAAAAATTCTTCCTGTCTTTGAGCAAGTGGTTGTTTTCTTTGAGAATGCTGCTTTTTGCATACGCTTTTGAAATCATGAGAACCGGGTAAAAGAAAACAAGCGGAATCAGGGTGGCAATGTTCTCAAGTTCTTGGATTTCCTTTAAGGACAATTCAATTGAGGGAATTATGCCTGTTGCACCCAGGTGTGTTAACAGTTTCTTTGCAAGGGAATTAAACACATTGATTTCGCGTCCAACCCAGAATTTTTTTTTGTCACTAATTGCCATTTTAAGTGTTCCCAAGTCTGAACAGACAATGCTTTTGCCACTGCTCCCTGCGTTTTTCCAGAATCGTTCAAGGTCAATGGTGCTTTGAATGCGATTTGGTTTAATCATTAATTCTTTTTCGGGGAAATTTTCTAAAAATTCATCGGTTTTTCCATACGTGCTTCCCTTGCACAATACAATTGTGTTGGCGAGTGCCATTATTTTCTCCCTTACAATTTGGTTTTTAGCATGTCCTTTGTCAATGAAAACAACAAAAACAGGCTCCTTTTTTTCAATGGCTTCAAGTTCCTTTTTTAACATTCTCGTTTTCCCTTGTTGGAATTCGTTCTCGTTTATTTTTCTTTTATTCTCGGCAAAAAGCAGTTCCGTGCCTTCTTTTAGAATTTGGTTCTTGAATTTTTTTAGTATGCTTAAAGGA
>JAFCBY010000026.1 GCA_017610485.1 Candidatus Falkowiibacteriota bacterium | reverse complement strand
GCCGGTTTCCACGCTTGCCCCCATCCTCAAAAGGCTTGATCTGCTCCTTGCAATCGCAGCAATTCCTGCTGGAATATGACAAATTTCATTGAATCTTACTTTGTAGCAGCCGGGTTGCAATTCGACTGACTCGCTTGGCCCAAACTCAATTTCTTTGCTCTTAGGAATAACCCGCTCACTATTATCAAAATCAATAGTGCCCCTATTGTTGAAAGAATATATTTTTTCAACTGTGAAATCAAAACCAGCTTGTTGCAGTTGATTGTCTAAATTAAGGAAATTCTCTATAAGTTTATTCTTTTCAATCATTTCTCTTAATTTTTGAGCAGGTAAAATCATACTACTTTCCCCCTTTCTCAATGTATTTTTCGTCCTTGCTGTAAATCCAGTCAAAGTTCATTTTTCTGTAGTCGAAGATTTCCTCTTTGGAGAATAACCTTTCGATCTCTGCCTTTGCGGCCTTTTTGTTCTCTGAGGCGTGAACTACATTTGACTGGTTGCTTACACTGTAGTCTCCCCTTATTGTGCCTGGCAGGGCGTCCCTGCCCTGGGTCGGGCCAACCATTGTCCTGACTACCTTTATGGCTTCCTTGCCTTTCAAGACCATTAAAATGCTTGGAATGCTTGACATGTACTTGACGAGCTCTTCAAAGAAGCCCTTTTCTTTGAGGTGTGCATAATGGTCTTTGAGGGCATAGGGCTGAAGCATATGCATTTTCATTGCCTTTATCTGCAGGCCCTTGTTTTCAAACCTTTTTATGACCTCTCCGACCAATGCGCGGTTCACTGCATCTGGCTTTATTATGACTAGAGTCTGTTCCATCAAAGTCGCCTCAAAATTTTACTTTTTGACCTTCTTTTTCTTCCTGACCTTCTTCTTTAGCCGCAAACCCGGCTGGGGTTGTGCCATCTTCGCGCCTTAGGCGCTCGATGCCACTGTCCAGCAGGTATTTGCTTTAATCACTTTTTCACTTTTTTCTTTTTCCTGACCTTCTTCTTCTTTTTCTTCACTTCTTTCTTTTCCTTCTTTGGCTTTTCAACCTTGGCCTTTTTCTTCTTCCCTACCTTGCTTCCCTTCTTTGCTTCCTGGAAGGAATTGGTCCACTTTGTGGCAGAGGGCTTTCTCTTAAGCACTAGCAGGTTTTTTTCGCATTTTCTGCTGCAGAAGAACAGGGCTGTGCCATCCTTTTTCACAAACAGGAAACCTGTTCCTGGCTTTAACTTTTCTCCGCAAAAAGAGCATTCCGCCATTTTTTCCTTCACCTCTTCCTTTTTTTGGCCTTTTTCTTCAAGGCCTCCAATCTTTCCTTTATCTAACCTTTATCTCTTTGGCTTCCCTTTCCGCGTTCAAGAGAATTAAGACATCGCCCTTTTGGGTGTTGCCCTTTACGTTTCTCCTCTTGACACGTCCTTTTTCAGGGCCGTCGAGAATTTTGCATAGGACCTGTGTCACTTCTCCGTGGACACCGGTTTTCCTCACGATTTCAACCACTTCTGCTGGCGTTCCTCTCTCCATTCAAAACCACCTTTTTACTTGGCGAGCTCTGCAAGCTTTTTTACGAGTTCCTGCAGCTCCTTCGTTGCTTCGCCCTCGTTAATAATTGCCAGAGCGGCTGTGTTTACTGAAATGCCTGCCTTTTCCCCAAGCTCTTTCCTTGTCTTGATGACAGAGCAAGGAATGTTCTTCTCCTTGCAAAGCAGGGGCAAGTGCATTACAACTTCTATTGGGTTAACGTCCTGTGCGACCAAGACAAGCTTTGCAACGCCTCTCTCAATTGCCTTTGTGACCTCGTTGACGCCAATCTTTACCTTTCCCTTCTTCCTTACTTTCTCAACAAGCGCAAGCTGTTCAGCCATTAGCTTGTCCGAGACCTCAAATTTCACTAATTCAGCCATTTTCTGCTACACCTCCTCAACTGCCTAAACCGGCAGCGTCATTTTTCATCGGCAGAAAAAAGAATTTCCCTTAAAATAATTGCCCTTGGGAACGTTTAAAAAGCCTTTTATTTGCCTTTGTTGGCAAATAAAAGCCTTGGGAAAACAGCAATGCTAACGCGTTGCAAAGCTTGTTAAAAGCCCCAAAAAGGCCTATTTGTGCGTAAACCTGAGCTTTACCTTGCCCTCTTCCACGGCGTCAATAATGCAAAATCCAAGCCTGTCAAAGTAGACCCTTTCACCTTTCTTCTTGTGCCCAATGGCTTCGTCAGCCAAACCAAGCCTTTTGGAATTGTCGTCCATCACAATCTCAACGTCCTTTCCTTCCTTGAACCAGCCTGCAATTGCCTTGTTTATCTTTGCTTTTCCCACAAACTCTGAGAAAACCTGTAAAGGGTTCTTTTTCACAATCTTCACGTTGAAAAGTTCCCTGAGCCTTACAACCTCGCCGACCTTAAACTTTTCAAACCGCTTTTTGTTCACAACCAGCCTGTTCATTCCGTCCGGAGCCAAAAGCACGTCAAGCTGCAAGGGCTCCTCAAAAAATGGCATTCTCTTGCTCTCAGGCTCAATGAGTTTCCTGTTCAAATCATTCAGCTTGTCCCATTGAATAGCGGCATCGTTGGAATTAACGCCCAGGTCAAGAATTGCCTGCCTCAGCACAGCTGCCTTGAACCCACGCCTCCTGAACGCCTTAATCGTTCCAAGCCTTGGGTCATCCCAGCCGGAATAGGTTCCGCTCTCAATGCCCTCCTTTATCTTGCTCGTGCTCAGCACAATTCCCTGCAGGCTTATTCGCCCAAAATGGTAACTGTGGGGATAGGTCCATCCAAAGCTCTTGTACAGAAATTCCTGCTTTGTCTTGTTCTGCTCGTGCTCCTGCCCCCTCACAATAAGCGTCACTCCCATCAAATGGTCGTCAACAGCAGAGGCAAAGTTGTAGCTTGGCCAAACATGTTTTCCAAGAGCTTTGGGGTTCACATGCTTTGGATCATCCACTGCCTTGGCAGCCCACCAGTCCCTCACGCTAGGATCCTTGTTCTCCAAGTCTGTCTTTATCCTGACAACTGCCTCGCCTTCCTTCACTTCATTCTTGAGCATCTTGTCAAACAGCTGCATTTGCTCCTTAGGCTTCCTTGCCCTACACTCACAGCCCTTCTTCTCCCTGATAAGGGCCCGCCATTTCTCAGATTCACACTGGCAAACATAGGCAAACCCTTTCTTTAGGGCTTCCTTCAAGTGTTTGTAGTATATGTCCAGTCTATTGGACGCAAAAAAAGTTTCATCTGGCTTGCACCCCAGCCAAGCCAAATCCTGCTTGAAAACGGATTCCGCGTTCTCAATAGGCCTTTTTACCTTTGGGTCTGTGTCATCAAACCGAAGAATAAACTTTCCCCTGTTTCTTGAGGCAAACTCCTGGCTCAGAATTGCGGCCCTAGCGTTCCCCAAGTGAAACGGGCCGTTGGGGTTTGGCGCATACCTTGTAACAATCTTTTCCCTGCCGTGCTCGGCCCAGGCCAGCCTTGGCAACACCTCTGTTTTCTCCTTTGGCTTTAGCTCATATCCCTCTTTATCAAATTTGACAAACTCCTTTTTTATCTCGTCAGACTTCATTGCGTTGACTTTCTTCACGGCTTCCAGCGCAATCTCCATTGTCTTCTTTATGTGAATCTCGGAGTGAAGTGCCCTGATCTTTCCCACAACCGCGCCAACGTCTGCCTTGCCTTTGTGCAAGGCAGCGTTCTTTACAGCGTACTTGTATGCATCCTGTTCCACGCTCATATAAATCAGTTAAATTAAGGTAAAAATCAGTATAAATGGTTTTGGTTCACTTTTTTGCCAGCTGCCATTGCTTGTCAAAGTAGTGCTGGAGCGCGTTGACCATTGGCTTGTGGTAGTGGAATATGGTGAAGTGGTATTCTGGCTTTTCCTGCTTGAAGTCTGACAAGGCCATGATGACGCGTTTCCCGTCAACAATGAATGCGTTCAGACCGTGCTCTATCTGTTTCATCTCGGATGCCTTGGCAAGCCAGGTGTTCTGGAAGGCATTTAACAGCTTGATGTTTACCTTGTTGTGCTTTGCCTTTTCAAAGGCTTCCTTCAGGGTGTGTTCCTTGTCTGTTACTTCTGCAAAGCCAACAATGCTATTTTTCGCCTTTTCTATTTCTTGTGCAAGAATCCTTTCAAAGTCGCGCCTGTCCTTGACCTTCATAACAGTTTCGCCTGGCTCTTCCTTTCTTGAGTCAAACGCAAGCGAGTCCCCAATTCCTGCCACCGACTCCTGCAGCTGGCTCAACTCTGATTTCTTCTTGTCGAGAAGCTGGCCCAGGGCCTTTTTTGCCTCAATGCCCCTATATCTCTTTGGCCTGCCCCTAATCTCAATTACTAGGTTTTTGTCAACCAGCTTGTCCAAAACGTCGTAAACCCTGGTTTTTGGCACTTGGGCAAGCCTGCTTATGGCCGGGGCCTCTGCTTCACTCATTTTAAACAGGGTGTTCAGTGTTTTGCTCTCGTATTCGGTAAGGCCAAGGCTTAAAAGCAATGAATTGACATTTTTCCCGTTCATTCTGGACCCACCTTTATAATTACATATATTAAGGCTGGCTCTATATATAAATTTACCCCATACAGTTAAGGAATTAGCTTGCTCCCCGGGGTTTGGAAAGCGAATTAGTCACGTTAGTAGAATCCAATCGAGGCATAGCCAACCACGCTTGCCATTTTCCCGGTAGCAGCGGCACTGGTGTCGTAATGCAGAAGCGCTCCCCTGGCCAAGCCCTTTTCTTTGGCGTAGTGCATCAAAACCGTTATGGGCACGAGGCCGCAAATGCTCAGCTTTTTTGAAACAACCTCGTCATAAAATCCCCTTGCGTCCATTGCCTCGATTTTTTCTATTGCATTAAAATCCTTCTCCATGGCCTGTTCCATTGGCTCGTGGTGTGTAAAGTCACCGGATGCAATCATGGAAATTCCGTCCCCCAATCCGGCAAGCGCTTTTCCAAGCCTCTCCAATTCGGAAAAGTCGTGCTCCATTACCGTAATTGGCACCACTTTGAAGTCCTCGAAGAGACCTTGCAGGAAGGGGATTTGAACCTCCAGGGAGTGCTCTTGGATGTGGGCTATCTCATCTGCTTCTATTCCGAGCTTGCCTAACAGCTTTGTCCTAAAATTTGTGTCAACAGCCACTTTTCCAAGTGGGGTTTCCCACTCGTCTGCGTCGCTTACACTGATTGGCTCGCCAAGCCCTGTGTGGCTTGGCCCAACAAGCACAAATGTCTTGCTTTCCTTCAACGCGCTGAAGGAGTAGGCTGCCGTTTTGCCGCTGTAGGTATAGCCTGCGTGCGGCGCTACAACACAGCTTGTCTTCTCTGGCTCCGGAACTCCGTCGAACAGTCCCTTGAGCTGCGCGAGCAGCTCTCCCTTTTTGCGTGGGTAGAATGTCCCTGCCACAGCCGCTTCTCTTGTCTTCATGAGAGAATTGGATAAAAAAGTTTATTTAAACCGCTGCTATCTTCTTCCAAACCGGCCTCTGCCGCGGTCCCTGTTGTTGTCCTGCCTGCCTCTTCCCCTGAAGTCTTGCCTTTTCCTTTGGTCTTCTTGGCCTTCTTTCATCTTGTATTCGAAGTCTTCGAGTTTTTTTCCAAATTCCTCGTCCTTCTTTATGAGGCCACGCTCTTTGAGAATCTCGCGGGCCAGCAGGTAGTATGCAAGGGCAAGGCTTTTTCTTCCCTTGTTGTTAATCGGTATAACCAGGTCAACTGTTGTAAGGTTGTTGTTTGTTGAGCACATTGCCACTACTGGTGCTTTGGTTTTCTCAACCTCTTTTAGGACCTGCTTGTCTGAGTCAGGGTCTGTTACCACGACAACTTTGGGTTCCACAAACTTTTTTGACTCAGGGTTTGTAAACGTGCCTGGCACAAATCTTCCCAAAATTACTTTTCCACCCACGGCTTCGGCAAACTTTTTGGCTGGATCCTGCCCGTAGGTTTTTTTTGCAACTACTACCAGGCCTGGCCCTTCGAATTTTGCCAGAAACTTTGCTGCTATCCTTATCCTGTTGTCGATTGTTTCAACGTCCAAAACCTTCAACCCGTCTTTTCTCTGCTTGTATATGTATCTCTTCATGTCGCCTGTCTTGAACTTTGTGCCAATGTGTGAACCCGTTTTCAGGAACTCGTCTAGGTCAATCAAGTGTTTTTTCGTCTCTTCCGTCATAATTTTCAACTCTCGTATTTTGCAATGTCATCTATTAGGTCAGCCTGTGAAAAAACCATTCTCCTGCAACAGTATCTTTTTATGCCGAGCTCGTCCATAACTTTGTCCGGCTTTTCCCCTTTGTCCACGCGCTTTTTGAATTCTTCGTATTCACTTGCAAGGGGCTTTCCGCAGCTGAAACACCTAATTGGAACCATCATATTTTTCTCACCTTTTCATTTTTTTTCCTAATTTTTTTCCATTGGCTTTATCTTTTGCTCTTTTGCTTTTTCTTCCTGGCCTTTGTTCCCAAAGGCTTTTTGCTTTCCACTCTTCTAACGTCGTCAACCAAAAGCAATCTGTCGTAGGCAAGCATTGCCTGTTTTGCCTTTGCATCCTTGCTGTAAAGCACAAGGCTTTTTGCAATCGCACTTCTTGTTGCTGCGCCCTGGCTCATGAATCCACCGCCCTTAACATTCACTTTAATGTCCACTTCCTTTGCCACGTCAGGCAGTATGTGCAGCGGCTCTTCTATAAACTCTTTTAGGTAGCGTGGCTCAAAAACCCCTAAATCTCGCTTGTTGACCTTTATCTTTCCGCTTCCCTTTTTTACAACTGCTCTTGCAGCAGCCCTTTTCTTCTTTGCCTTTATGTTTAGGCCTGTTTTTCTCTTCTTTTTCTTTTTTACAATCGTAGTCATTTTTTACCACTTTGCTCCAAGCAGCTTGCAAACAATGCCAAGCTCTACAAACTTTTTAACCTGCCTTTCTGGCAGTTCTGCAAATGCTTTTCCTTCAAATTCTTCTGGTATGCCGATGTAAGCGTGAACTTTTCTGTATGCGTCCCTGCCCCTGCTGCTTTTCCAGGGAAGCATTCCTCTTATGGACCTTCTCAAAACTCTGTCCGGCATTCTGCTGAATTTTGGGCCTTTTTCGGGGTTTCCCTTGCCCCTAATGTCCATTTTGCTTCTGTATTTTCGCACTGCGTCCTTTTTTGAGCCGGTTATTATTGCCTTCTCGGCATTGACTATGGTTACTTCTTCTCCTTGCAGTGCCTTTTTTGCAACAAAGGTGGCAAGCCTTCCTATTACCTGGTTCTCAGCGTTTATCAGAATCATTTCACTATCACCATGTTTTTTGGCTTAATTCCCTTTTCCAATGCCTCTTCAAGCAGAATGCCTTCTCCGCCAGCTTTTTTTATCTTGGCTTCTGCCTGGCTGCTGAACTCAAGTGCAACAATGCTTGCCTTTTGGCTTATCTCTCCAAAACCAAGCACCTTTCCTGGCACAACAAGGCTTTTTCCCTCGAACACTTTGGCAAGCTTTTCAATCTTCCAGAGGTTGATGTCAGGCCTGTGCCTTCTTGGCTTTGTCACGCGCGTAGCAAGCTCTATCCATATTGCAGACTTGCTTTTCCTGCCTGCCTTTTCAAGCAGTGCAACAAGTTTCCTTGTCTTTTCCTTTGTTGGGCCTGTTCTCTTCATTTCCTTCACCTTTTTTTTTGCTTTAAGGTCCTTCCAATCCCCATGCAATGCAGGGGAAGGGATTTGAACCCTCGAAGGCACTAAGCCACAGGATTTCTTATGCATCCCATAAAAATCATAAATGAATACAACTTAAGTCCTGTCCCTTTGACCGCTCGGGAACCCCTGCGTTTTCTTCATCACTCCTAAATCATTTTATCTTTTGAAGGGCTTTTGAATACTCTTTGCTTTTGTCTAATAACACTTTGACTGTGCCTCCAATTACTTCCTTTGCACTCATGCCTGTTATTGGTTCTATGATGAAAACAAATGTGCTTTTGTCAAACTGCAGTTTCAATGCCTCTTTCTTGCAGGTGTCTACGCAGGCCCCGCAAATGCTGCATTCCTCCGGGTTTGTCATTGTAACCTTTTTGCCCTTTATTTCAAGGACGTTCACCGGGCAGATTTTTACGCAGTCTCCGCAGTTGTTGCATTCCTTTGAAACGGCCAGTGAGGGCATTTCTCTGTAGCCAACAACTGCCGGTTGCCATTTTGCATGGTCTTTTCCTGAGAGGACAACTGCCTGCATTTCCAGCTTGATCTTTTGCCCTTTTGAAAGCTTTGTAATCGGAATGTTCTTGTCAGTAATCTCGATTTTTGGATCCGTACTTTTAATGTCCTTGCTGTAAACAGTGCATGGCCCTTCTTTTTCAAGCACCATCTTTACCTTATCGCCAAGCTTGTAGCTCTTGCCATCCATCTTTATTGGCAGCATGCCGAGCCTGTGCGCCAAAAACTCATCAAACATGACTGAGTCGTTCTCGTAAATTGAAACGTCTTCGATTGCAAGGCAGGGCATATGTAGCATAATGCTTCGTCTTACAGCGTTAATGAATGCAGGGCTTATGCCTTTGACAATGTACTTGGAAATACCGCTTTCTTCCTTCAATTTTTTTATGCTGATTGCCATAATAACTTCAACTCCTATCTACTGTTTTAATACCTTCCTTTCAATTTTTTTGATAGTTTTTGATAAATTTTTTTCTAAAAGTTTTTTTTAGCGTTTCTTTCCCCTGTACCTCTTTTTCTTTCTGCAGCCGTCGTGGGGCATTGGCGTCACGTTCTCAATCATGACTATCCTCAAGCCGGCTCTTGTCAATGACTTTATTGCTGCTTCACTGCCTGATCCCGGTGAATTTGACCTGTTTCCGCCGTGGCCTCTAACTTTTACAATGACCTCTGTTACGCCCCTTTCCCTTGCCTTGTCTGCAATGTTCTCCGCAATCTTCATTGCGGCGTAGGGACTTCCTTCCTTGTGCTGTGCCTTTACAACTTCTCCGCCTGAACTGTTTGCAATGGTCTCTGCACCGGTAATGTCCGTAAGCAAAATCTTTGTGTTGTTGTGAGACGCGTAAATGTGAATAATCCCCTTCTTACTCATTCTTTCACCTCTTTTTCAGGCTCTTCTTTTTTCCCAGCTTTATTGTCTTTCTTCTTTTTGGATTTTTCTGTTTCGTCCTTTGCGGGTTTTTCTTCACCTTTTGGCTTTTTTCCTGATTCCTCTGCCTTTTTTGCCGTCCTTGCCGCTTTCACTGCAGTCATTACATCGTCTGCTTTGGCTTGGGGCTTTGCTTCCTCAAACTCTTCTTTTACGGTCTTCTTCTTGGCTTTTGCCTTGCCCTTTTTATCTTCCTTTTCTGCAGGCGCAAGCTCCATCTTTTTTCCAGCATAGTAACTTAGCTTTTTTTCCTCTTCAGCTGTAACCATGTGGCCTGGGGTTGTAGCTTTTCTGCCACCAATTGCTATGTGGCCGTGGGTAATGAACTGCCTTGCCTGCTTTGCAGTGTTGGCAAGCCCTTTTCTCAAAACAATTGTCTGCAGCCTTCTCTCCAAAAGACTTTCCACAGTCAGTGTCAACACGTCATCCAAACTGGCTTTTTCGTCCAGCAAGCCGAGCCTTGCAAGGCTTTTGAGGAGTTCCTGCTCCCTTTGCATCCTTTCCTCTAGGGGGAGGGCAAGCAGGCTTCTTGCGCTGTACCTTTTCTTGCTGAGCAGTGTTTCAGTTTTCCAGATTTCCCTCTTGTTTTTCAGGCCGAATGTCTGAACAAGGATTTTTTCCCTTTCAAGGTTTGTATTGTCCCAGATCTTCAAAGGCCTTTTGAATTTCTTCCTGGTTTTTCTTGGGTCACCCATGTTTCAACATCCTCACTTTTTCTTTCCCTGCTTTTCTGGCGACTTCTTTGTCGTCTCCTGTTTCTTTGCCGGTTGGCTTGAGTCTCCGCCCTTTGCGTCCTTCTTTGTTACGCCGACAGCACTGCCTTTGCCTCTGTGCGTGCTTTTTGTTCTCTGTCCCCTTACTGGCAGGCCCCAACTAAGCCTTAGGCCCCTGTAGCTCTTGATTTTTCCGAGCCTCTGCAGGTCTGTCCTAAGCTGGAAGTCCAGGTCTGCCATAACTAGGTGCTTGTTTTGCCCGGTTTCAAGATCATTTTTCCTGTTTAGGCAATAAATTGGAATGCCGTGCTTTTCAGGGAAAAGCACTATGTCCTCCAACTTTTTGTCCATTTCCTCTGGCATTGAGCCAAGCTTGCTGTCAAATGCAACCTTTGTTTCCTTCTCAAACACAATTGCCATGTTCTTAGCCATCCTTATCCCAACGCCCTTTACTTTGGTTAACGCCCTGTAGACAGGCGAATTCCCGTTCAGGTCCTTTGAGGCAATCCTGACAATGTGCCTAAAATCATCGTTCTCAGTCATAAAAATACACCTACTCAACCAATTTTGCAATCTCCTCTGCTTTCATTCCCTTGCTTATCTTAACAATTTTGCCTGTTGGGAGCAAATGCTTTGGGTTGCATTTCCTTTTCTTTACCTTTGGGCCCTGTATCAAAGCAAGCCCTTTCTTCTTGTCAAACTCCAGTACGATTGCCTTTCTTCCGGCCTCCTTGCCCTGGAGCTTAATGCAAACCATTCCTGCTTCCAATCCTGCCATTTTACTCAGCCCTTCACCTGTTTAACATACTTTTGCAATCTCAATTCAACTTCCTCAAACTTTTTTGCTTTGGCCTCAACCTTTGCCGCTTCTGCAACAGCTTTTGCCCTGCACTTGTTGCAAAGGACTCCTGCAAACAAGGCGGTTGGCCTTCTTTTTGTCTTGGCCAGCTTCCTTACCTCGGCGCCTGTCTTGCCATGGGGAACGCCGTGCAATATTCTCTCACACAGTGCACACTTGTGCTTTCCTGTCTTGCCCTTGACAAAGATCCTTTTGGCCTTGCCTGAGGCAGTTCGCCTGAACTTTTTCTTTTTGCTTCTGTCACTTCTCTTCGGCATTCAAAATCACTTTTTCATCGCTTTTTTCTTTATCTTCGGGAGACTTATTCATCGCTTTTTCCCTTATCTTCATGGCAATTCCCAAAACAATTGCAACTATAAAATAATTGATAATGTACCACTTTGCATATCCTGACGCCGTAACCCAGCTTGTCGGCACCCATGTAAACGGATTGAACATGAAAAACCCCTCGAATTTTGGCACTGGAAACGGAGTTGTAAACAGCTGTCCCCCATAAAAGTATCCCATCAGCCACCATGCTCCCAAAAACAAGGGTAGGCTTACAATCATGTACTTCATGCTTCCCTGCATGGTTTCGTTCATTTCTTCAAAAATTTCCTGCTGAAGCTGTTTCATCTCGTTCTTGCTTTTCTCGTCCTCGTTCTTCATGAGCTCCTTTATCTTTGCCTGCTTTTCCTTCATTCTTGCCTGTGCTGCCTTCTGCTTTTTCTTGTCAATCATTTTGCGTTGCAGGAACCTGCTTATGACTACCAAAATTATGGCAACCACACTTATGCCTACTACAGGGTCAACTACTGCCATTTAAAAACCACCAAAAATTCGGCTGGGAAAAAGCTCCCTATAACTAATTGAAAAAGGGAACAAATAAAAACCATCCGTTTTAGCCGTAGCCGCAAACCCGGCTGGGGTTGCAAGGTGCCATTTCGCTTCGCTCAATGGCACTGGCTTCACAATCACATTTTCCTTATAACTCATCTTACTCTCTCCACTTATTTGAACAATTTCCCGAGCATTGGGTGCATTGAGAGCATCTGCTCCCTTGCAAGCTGCTCGTACAGCCTGTAAACAATGCCCACTGTCAACAAAATTCCTGTTCCGCTTGAGAGGCCTCCAAGGGCCATGTTTCCAAGGCCTGCAAGCAGCGCAACAAAAATGCTTCCAAGAATCGTGATTGTTGGAATGTACCTGTTCAAAATACCCTCAATTATCCTTTTGTCTCTTCGAAAGCCGGGG
>JAFCBY010000113.1 GCA_017610485.1 Candidatus Falkowiibacteriota bacterium | reverse complement strand
TATAAAAAGTAGGCCTCAGCACTCTTTTCTCGTGACAGTCAGAACTCAGTACTCTTTTCTTGCGGCTGGCAGCCGGGCCTCAGTACTCTTCCCTTGCAGTTGTCAGCTTGAGTATTGAGAGGCCTGCCGAAACATTTAGCCTTATCCTGTGCAGGCTCTTTAGGCGCTTTATTTGTTGGAACATTTTCTTTGGCCTGAAGTAAAATTCCTTGTAGGCAATGTTTTGAAGTTCAACAAGGCGCTTTGGGCTTATTCCCGGAAGCTTGTGGATTGGTTTTGCATACAAACCGAATTTTTTGTAGTCGCGTTCTACGATTAGGCCGCGATCGTCAAGCTGTTCAAAGACCTCTGTCCCAGGAAAGGGTTTTAGGATAAGAAATTTTGCGAAAAGGGGGTCAAGTTCTTTTGCAAAGTCGATTGTTTCCCTAATTGTTTTCTCAGAATCACCGTACAAGCCAAGAATAAAAAAGCACCAAACGTCAAAACCAAGCTTTTTGCTTAGGGAAATTGCCCTTCGGGCCATCTGTTTTGTTGTGTTCTTCTTGCAGAGCTTTAAAACATTTTCGTTTCCTGATTCAACACCGTAGCCAATTGCGTAGACGTTAATGCTTTTCAGGGCCCTAAGAACCTCTTCGTCGACTTGGTCAATTCTCAGGCCCTGTGGCACTGAAAACAAAACCTTTTTGTGGAGGTTTTTGGCACGAACCTTGTCGCAGAATTCAAAGACCCTCTTCTTGTTTACTGTGAAGTTGTCATCCCAAATATGGATTTCTTTTGCACCGTATTCTTCAATCAAGTGCTCTATTTCTGCTATGACGTTGTCCGCGCTTCTGAAGCGATAGCTTAAACCGAAGATGCATTTTGTGCAACAGTAGGTGCATTGCCCAGGGCAGCCCCTGCTTGTCATTACTCCAATCGCTGGGCTTTTCAGGGCATCTGGGTAGGTGTAGGCAAGCTGGTTGAACAAGTGCCTTGCAGGGAAAGGGATTTCATCCAGGTTTTTTATTAGGGCACGAGCCTTGTTTTTTATTGGAGTGCCCTTGCTTTTGAATACAAGGCCGTCTATTTTTTTGAAGTCTTCGCTGTTTTCGGCAAGGGTTTTTGCAAGCTCTGTGGTGGTTATTTCTCCTTCGCCGTATACAACAAAGTCCACTGACTTTGGCTCAATTGTCTCCAGGGGGGCAATGGTTGGGTGGATTCCGCCCAAACAGGTTGAAGCATTGCATGCCCTTTTCGCAATCGCGGCAATTTCAACAGCCTGCTCGAATAAGGGTGTTGTGCAGGTTACGCCCACAAGGAACGGCTTTAGTTCTGCAAGGCGTTGCTCCAGCCTTTCAAGGCTGAGCTTTTCCGCGTCAATGTCTAATGCCACTGTTTTAAAGCCGGCCTTTTCAAGCATTGCTGCAATGTACTGCAGTCCCAGAGGAGGAAATTCAGGCGGGGACATTACGCCATAGGTAATGCTTGAGGAGGGATTCACCAAACAAACCAGTTTGCTTGCTTTGACAGGCTTTATCATTAAAGAAATGGCTACACAAGTGTTTTTAATAGTTTTTCGCTTGAGAAAGTAATTGGTTCAACGTGTCTAATTTTGTTAGCTTGACAATTCCTTGTTACAACGAGGGAAAATTCATTTTTAGGGCAGTGAAGGAACTGGAAAAGGTTTTGGATGCCTTGCCCTACAAGTACGAGATTATTCTGTTTGATGACAAAAGTTCTGACAACACTGCCAAGAATATTGGAAAGATTGCTGCCGGAGACAGGAAAGTCAGGGCCTTTTTTCACAAGAAAAACCAGGGACGGGGCCAGACTGTGAAGGACGCAGTAATGGAGGCAAGGGGAGACATTGTTGGCTTTTTGGACATTGACTTGGAGATTGCAGCCCACTACGTTCCTGTAATGGTTGCTGCAATTGTTGAGGGCTATGATGTGGCGATCGGCGACAGGATTTCGAAGATTACCGGAAGGCTTTTGCTAAGGCATCTTTTGAGCAAAGTTTATCAGGTGATGGTCAAATGGCTTTTGAGGCTTGAGGTTAACGACACTGAGGCAGGCTGCAAGTTCTTCAAGAAGGCAAAGATTTTGCCCACTCTGCAGCAGACAAAGAACAAGCACTGGTTTTGGGACACGGAAATAATAGCTTTGGCGCAATACAATGGCCTGAGAACAAAGGAAATTCCGGTTGTTTTCACTACAAACCCTGAAACAAAAAGCACTGTAGACCTCATTCCAGACATTTTTAAGTATTTGGGGGAACTGCGCAAGTTCCGCAAAGAAATGAAGAAAAAGGGGTTTTTGTAGACTGTTAGGACAATTTTGAAACTGTTCCGGAAAGCTATTTAACCATTTTCTGAATGCAATTAATTGGTTTAATTGCTTCTTTAGGGTGAAACAAGGGTGTTGAAAAAGGTAAAGCAGGGTTCAAGATTGCTGCCAGGCATATTAAAGGCAAAGTTGGGCAAGCCAGTCCCTCTCTTCTGCCAGTGGGAAACAACATTTCGGTGCAATATGAACTGCGTTTTTTGCTCAATTCCGCAGAATTCCGCAAAGTGGGCTGAGACAACAACGGCCGAAGCCCTGGACATAATTGACCAGCTGGCCGAAATAGGCACCAAGATAATGAATTTCAGCGGCGGCGAACCCTTTCTGAGAAAGGACTTTTTTGAGATGGCCGACAGGGCAAAAAGCCAGGGCATGATTGTCTTTGTCAACACAAACGGCCTTCTTGTGGAGAAAAACATTTCAGAAATAACAAGGGAAAGATTTGATTTTATGAGGATAAGCATTGACGGAAACAAGGAATTGCACGACAGGCTGAGGAAATGCGACGGGGCATTCGATGCCGCGTTCAAGGCGGTCGAGCTCATAAAGAAAAAGGGCGTTGGCTGCATGATCAACACGGTTGTCACAAAAGATACGAAGCCATGGGAGCTAAGCGAACTGCTTGAGAGGGCAAAGGGCATTGGAATCAAGGTAAGCCTTACTCCGGCCGTTCCATTCCAGCCCTGCAAGGAGAACAAGGGAAAGCCCGAGCTGGACAAGGAGTTTGAAAACGCCTTGATTGACGTGCCGAGCTTTATGGCATTGCTTAACGAGATGAAAAAGCATTATCCCGAAACAGTTGATGATCTGAAAAGCTATTGGAAGATTCTGGAAAAGGGCGGCTTGGAAAAGTTTGGATGCAGGGTCATGGATATTGCAATCGGCATCAAGCCAGATGGCAGGGTGAGCTTTCCATGCACTGTTTTTCCGGCAAAGATGGTGAAGGGAAGGTTAAAAGATGTGTTTTACGGCGAGGAGGCCGAAAGGCAGAGGCGGCTGCAGGGCAAGTACGCTTTCTGCCAGAACTGCTTTTCGAGATGCGGTTCCTTCCCGACCTTGATTCTTGACTTTGGCTCGCTTTTTTCGATGGCCAGGAACTGGGGCGGGTTTTAGGCTTGGCTGCAAAAAGTCCAAAGGCCGAATCCGTTAAAGACCTCTACCAGGACTTTTCTC
>JAFCBY010000112.1 GCA_017610485.1 Candidatus Falkowiibacteriota bacterium | reverse complement strand
AACAGGCCTTCCGAGAACTTTGTTGGCTTTTTTAGGTATCTTGACCCCGGCGCCGAGATTAATGCGGTTGGTTTAGAAGGCGTTGATATAACCGGTTTTAATAGAGTTGGAGGATTAGCCAGCCGTAATGATGGCACAATCAATAATTCTTACGCAACGGGAGTTTGTACCGGAAATAGTTATGTTGGAGGTTTAGTTGGCTGGAATGAAGACAGCTTTGTTGAAAATTCTTACGCCGTAGTTAATGTGGATGGAGTTAATGTTGGCGGATTAGTTGCCTGGAACCAGGGAGGGTCTGTAGACAATTCTTATTCGGGAGGACTTGTGACTACACCCCCATTTACCGCAGGTGCCGGGGGGCTAATTGGCACAAATATTTTAGGGGGGACAATTACCAATAGTTACTATGACCAGGATACTTCAGGGCAAAGTGACACAGGAAAAGGCGAGCCAAAAACAACTATTCAAATGCAGCAACAGGCAACCTTTGATCCCCCATGGAACTTCACAACAATCTGGAACATCAACGAAGGAACAAGTTATCCTTTCCTAAGGTAATAACGGCCTTTTTTCACATTTCAAAAAAAAAGGGTTAAAAACAGGTTCCCCCTAATTTAACCAATGAAGCTTGAGAAAAAGATAGCGCTTGACATTTTGGTCGAGGGCAGCGGCGGAGACCTTGTCTTTGTGCCTGTGAAGGAAAGCAGGTCAGACCTACGCAAGTTGGTTAAGGAAAGCAAGAACCCGGTCATAAAGCATAATGTTTTCAGGTTGGATTCCAAAAAGAAGGTAGCGCTTTAGATGAAAAAGGCAGCTTTGGCTATGCTCGTTTTGCTTTTCTGCACAGCGTGCTTTGCGCAGGGAACTGAAATCGGTGTGCCGACCTGGTTATCAGAACCAGCCACCATTATCGGCAGGATATCGGGAAACATTGGGGGCAGCCCTGTGCAGATAGAAATCCTGAGCTTTGTGGATACGCCTGAACAAGAGATTGTTTTCCTTGGGGAAAACCTTGAAATAAACGGCAAGCAGATAATGCCAAAAACAAAAATAGACCAGTTTGGAAACAGGTATGCCTTGTTTGAGATAATGGAAACAGGAAGCTTTTCTTACGAAATTGATGCCGTGATTGAAACAAATGTCCTGTTCCCAAAGATGGCCGACTTCAACCTAAGCCAGGAAATAACCGAGCACAAGAGCTTTATTGAGCCGACAGAGAACATTGAGTCAGGGCACGAGTCAATAAGGACGCTGGCCTTAAACAGGTTTCCAGGCGACAGCTGGCTTGAGACAGTTGCAGAGGTAACCGAGTGGACAAACAAAAACGTAGAATATGATTTGTCTTATTATCCTGAAACATATTCTGCAATCACAACCCTTGACTCAAAAAAAGGGGTTTGCGACGAGTACGCAGTGCTTTCCGCAGCCATTCTGAGAGCAAGGGGCATTCCCGTGAGGGTCATAAACGGCATAAGCTTTAACTCCAGGGAAGAAAAGGGTTGGAACAACCACGCCTGGCTTGAAGCATTCAACCCAACAGCAGGGTGGATTCCACTGGATTCCACGTTTGGCGAGGCCGGAACAGTGGACGGGACCCACATCGTAAGGGGCTACTCCCCTGACCCAATCCAGGCAAGCGTTTCAAAGACCACCGCCCTAAGAAGCGTTTCTGTCGAAATTGCGGAAACAGGGCTCGATGTTCGGGTAATCTCCTTTGAAAATTTTGAGGAAGTGTTTTCAATCGAGGCAGACAACGTGGTCATGCCTGTCAGAGAATGGCATTCTGTGCAAGTCACGGCAAAGAACAACCTCAATGGAAAGGCAATAAGCTGGTTTTCACTCATAATGCCTGAGGGTTTTGCTGTCCAAGACCAAAAAAGGCTGGTTGTCTTCAAGACAGGGGAAGAAAAAGTTCTCGAATGGCAGGTAATGGTAGAACAGCAACTTGGAAAAAATGAGCAGCTTTTGGGAACCTACAGGGCAATATCTATAGGAACAGACCTAAAAAGGGATTTGAAAGTTTTGCCAGGCAACAAGTTTGAAGAAAAAGCGGTACTGAACGTTGCAGACCTTATTCCAAGCATGAACGGAACCACCCTTGTTGTGGAAATAACCCTTGAAAATCTGGGCTCCATAGGCACCTACGCAGATGTTTCACTTGACGCCCACACCGAAAAGGTGTGGGTAGATGCCTTTGAAAGCAGGAAGGTGACCGTTTCCTGGACAAATGCAGTGGACGACGAATACCTTGTTTCGGTAATCGGGCCAGATCTCCAGTTTGAAAAGGCAATAACCATACACAAGGGCACGCCGGAAATTGCACCTGACAAGCTGGCAGGCCAAACCGAGCCAAAGAGCACTCTTGAACAAATTTCGGGAATAATGTTTACTTTTGAGGCAGCAGTAGGTGCTTTAATAGCGCTTGGAATCGCGGCCCTTGCACTGCTTTTAAAAAGCTTGTTGACAAGATAATTTTCTAAGAGCTACTCGTTATGGCAGTGGATTGCGAGCGAAGCGAGCATAGTCAATTCAGCTTTGCTGAATTGTCTCCGCACCAGCCGGGCGAGACGGCTTGCGACCGTGGTCTAGTGGTTAAGATTCGACCTTGCCAAGGTCGGGGCCCGGGTCCGATTCCCGGCGGTCGCATGCACCATTGAGCGAAGCGAAATGGTGCCCGCAAGTCGGTTTTTTCGCAAACCTTTTTCCAAAAGGTTTTTCGATCCCGGCGATCGCATATTTTCCCTTTTTACAATGCAATATCTGATTCAAAAAAAAGGATTAAATACAACAAATCCTTTATATATTACGAATGAAAAAGGGTTCAAAAGCGCAGTCCAGCCTGGAGTATTTGATGACATATGGCTGGGCACTGGTGCTGATAATAAGTGTCATAAGCATTCTTGTTTTCATCGTGAGCAGCCCTTCGAGTGTTGCCTTTTCCAGCAGTGACCCCTCCAAGATTCTAATGAAAGGTGGCAGTGTCTCCGGTTCTGATGCTGAAATAAAGATGCAGAACATCACCGGTGGCGCAATCGATGTTACCTCTGTTTCTATGACCAGCAATTATTCCAGTGCTGGCTGTTCGCTTAACGGCGCTCCCCTTGGTTCAGGCGGGTCTATAATACCTCTTATTATGGTTCCTGCCGGCGGCGAGCTTTATATTGAGTGCAGCAATGTGACAGGCAACGGCTCCGGAACAATAACCATAGACTACACAGACCAGTCAGGGCTGCAAAGAACTGCGGGAATTGAGGTTTCGGTAACAGGCAGCACCGATGGGGGTGAAACAGGCTCTGCGTGCCTGAGCGGCGGAACCGGCACGGAAGACGACCCAATCAGGGTTACAACACTTGCCGAACTCGACAATGTTAGAAACGACCTCAGCGCCCACTATGAAATGTGCCAAGACATTGACGCATCTGCCACCAGCGGGTGGGATATGGGTTTAGGCTTTGACCCTCTTTACAACCCCCAACCAATAACTTTTACTGGCAGCTTTGATGGAAAAGGCTACAAAATAACAGGCTTGTACATAAACAGGCCTGCCGAGGATTACGTGGGATTGTTTGGAATTGTTGGCAGTGGGGCTTGCAACCCAACAGATTATTGTGGTGAAATTTTAAATCTTGGCTTGGAAGGGGTTGATATTACTGGGCAAACTCATGTCGGAGCCCTGGCCGGGATTTCTTATGGAGAAATTCAGCAGTCTTATGCAGAGGGAGAGGTAGGAGGATTCGTGGATATTGGGGGTTTGGTAGGCAGTAATTATGGGAGCATTGTCAATTCTTATGCAGCAGTTGATATAACTGCTGGAGAAATTATAGCGGGCTTTGTTGGAAGCCATTATGGGACAATTGAAAACTCATATTCGTCAGGCGACATATTGCCCAGTACCGCAAATGCTACAGGGTTTGCTCCTAATTTTTTAGGAGGCACAGTAACCAATTCATGGTACCCTGACAGTATTTTTTGTTTGGTTTGCAAAGGTGAAGGAAGCGAGCAGTATCAGACAACACAGGCTAATTTACAAAGTCAAACTTGGTTAACAGCGCCCCCTAAGAATTGGGACTTCACAACAGTTTGGAACATCAACGAGGGGACAAGCTTTCCCTTCCTGAGATAATTTAATCAAGCCTTTTCAGAGAAGCTTTTGCACTTTTTCCCAGATTTCTTCGTGGATTTCCTGCACCGGCCTAATTCCGTTCTTTGAGCTGCAGTCAACTACAATCCAGCCAGGCTTTTTGCTGAGCTCTAGGTAAACCTTTCTTGCCGACTCAAGATGGCCCTTGTTTGCCTCGTGTATGTCCTTTCCCCTGGCCCTTGACTGCATTAGCTTAATCGAGGTTTCAACAAGCAGGTCGAGGAATATTGTAGCTCGGGGCTCTGGAAGCCTGCTTTCCACGGCCTCAATCCACTGGATGAATTTT
>JAFCBY010000111.1 GCA_017610485.1 Candidatus Falkowiibacteriota bacterium | reverse complement strand
TATCTGGTTGGGTTTGATGAAAGACCACAAAATGCTCATTTTTTCCGGAACAAGCAACCAAAAGCTTGCAGGCGAAATTGCCTCCTACCTAAAAATTTCCTTGGGGGAAATAGAAATAAAGCGCTTCAATGACGGGGAGCAGTATGTGCGCTTTTTGGAAAACATTAGGGGGGCCGACCTCTTCCTTATCCAAAGCACGTCAAAGCCTGTTTCAGAATCCCTAATGGAACTCCTGATAATGATTGACGCCGCCCACAGGGCCAGCACCGACCGCATTACCGCAGTAATTCCCTACTTTGGATACGCAAGGCAGGACAGGAAGGCAGCTTCCAGGGAGCCAATAACCGCAAAGCTTGTTGCAGAGCTCCTGGAGAGAGCAGGAGCAGACAGGGTTATCACAATGGACCTGCACTCGGACCAAATCCAGGGATTTTTCAACGTGCCAGTTGACAACCTTACGGCAACCATTAAGTTCATGGACTACGTCAGAGAGAAGAACTTGCCCGAACTCATTGTAGTTGCGCCCGATGCCGGTTCTGCCAAAACCAACACAAAGGTCGCAAAGGCTTTGGGAACGGAGTTGGCAATTGTCAACAAGGCAAGGCCAAAGGCCGGCAAGGCAGAAGCCCTGAACGTGATTGGCAATGTTGAGGGAAAGGACTGTGTTGTCTTTGACGACATGATTGACACAGCCGGAACAATCTGCGCTGCAGCAGACTTGCTCAAGAAAGAAGGTTGCAAATCAGTAATGGTTTGCGCAACCCACGGGCTTTTCTCAGGGCCAGCCCTTGAAAGGATTGAAAAATCGGGAATTGACGAGATTATAGTAAGTGACAGCATTGCAGGCAACGGCGAAAGAAGCGGCAAGATAAGGGAACTGGGCGTTGCAGGCCTTTTTGGAGAGGCCATGAAGCGCAGCCACCTGGGAGAATCTGTTTCAAGCCTGTTTGAGGGCATCTGAGGCCCTTTTAAAGGGGGGATTTCTGGCAATTGCCTAAACGTGCTTCGACAAACGCTTGCTTTTTTTCTTCACATTTTCACCGTTTCCAGTTCCAGTAACCCTTTTAAAGTCCAAAAACCTAACTACAATTGGAGATGGTTTGTTAATCATAAAGGCATCAATTTGAAAAGACAACTGGAACAAGCTCACCCGGCTTAAGGGATAAAAAAAGGTTCCAGTTGCAAAGGGAACCGTCTCCACCCAAAACAACTTCTAGTACACTAAGGTGCCAAGCAAAATAAAACCATTAAATTAAACCTGTTCCCTAATTCATCCAGAATGGTCCTATTTTTTATAAAGGCGGAGCATCCAAAATTTGCCGCAGAGCATGCAAGGCATGCAAGGCTCGGAGAGCGAATAAAAAAGGCCGGGCAGCAAAGAGAAGACCCGCGCCAAAGCCCAAGCTCAAGGCAAGAATTGCCAGGCACCTTGAATTAAGAAGGCAGTTCAAGGTAATGAACAAAATAAGGGAGTTGGCCAAAGAGCCAAGGGCCAACCTGCACATCTTCCCCACAATTACAAAACAGGGGGTGGGGCTATCGCACCAATGCCCCTCTGGAAACGTTGAACCCCAAGTTCATGAATTCAGTGCTTTTGGAAACCCTTACCAAGGAGCTAACAATGCAAATGAAAACCCTGAGTAACAATGGCTTTGTAACAAACAGGTCGGACTGGAAAATAATTATCGCGCCAGGCGGCAAAGGCCCGTACTATTATCTGGTGGACTTTGCAAACATTAAATGGGAAAAGCCAAGGAAGATTTGAATTCAGCCCAAAACATTTTTTCTATATGTCTTCAACTCAACAATAAGCTCGTTAATGATCTGAATAGTCGTTTCATGGGCGCCGTTGCCCCTGGCATATGTCAAAATTTTCTCCCACAGATTGGTTCTGGCAGTGTTAAAAGCTTTGAAAGCCTCTCTCAACTCAGGATCCTTCCTAATGTCAGACTCCCTCAAAGCCTCGAAAGCATTTTC
The DNA here is from genome assembly GCA_017610485.1 of Candidatus Falkowiibacteriota bacterium. GTDB lineage: Archaea > Iainarchaeota > Iainarchaeia > Iainarchaeales > JAFCCL01. The sequence continues at coordinate 1,549 of JAFCBY010000111.1, read as the reverse complement.
GCCCTCAATGCCTGTTTTCTTCCTAATGGCTTCGGCATATCCCGAACTAGCCTCGCGATTTAACTTCTCAAACACAGCTCCTTGTTTGGTCTTTACAAACTCCACCTGAAAGCCCATAATTTGCTGCATGGCCTCAATTTTCCCAAATTCGGTAAACCTGCGTTGCCTTCTAGGGTCTGGCTGGTCCCGCCCAGGTCTCTTATTCCTGGGTTCCCGCCTCAACAAAAATAAAACCATGAAATAATTTAGTCCTCTTTACTATAAAAAACTCTCCTCGAAAGCCAATTGCTTTTAAGCGCTTGCTAGTATAACCTATTTAGTCAAATACTAACACCCACTTGTTATGTAGAAGTCAAAAAGGTGGTTTTTTTGGGAATAGAGTGGCAGAAAGAGAAGCATGGTGACAAGGAAATCTTCAAAAGCCTGCATCCCCTGCTTGGGGCCTGGTTCAAATGGCGGTTTAAGTCATTTACAGATCCACAGCGCTATGCCATTCTCAACATTCACCGCATGCAAAACACGCTGATAACTGCCCCAACCGGGACAGGAAAGACCCTTTCCGCCTTTACAGCAGTCCTCAACGAGCTCATCTCCCTGTCGGACGCGGGAAAGTTGGAAGACAGGATATACTGCCTCTATATTTCGCCCCTCAGGGCTTTGTCGAACGACATCGAGCGCAACCTAAACCAGCCGCTTGAGGAAATAAAAAAGGCAGCCAAGAAAATAAACAAGGACATAGACTTCCGCATTGCGGTAAGGACAGGCGACACGCCGACCAGCGAGCGAAGCAAGCAGCTGAAGAAGCCTCCGCACATCCTGATCACAACGCCTGAATCATTTGCAATTCTCCTGAACAGCCCAAAGTTCATAGAGCACATGAAGGGAATACAGTGGACCATAATAGACGAAATCCACTCCCTTGCGGAAAACAAGCGCGGTGTCCACCTCTCCCTTTCCATGGAAAGGCTGCAGCAGCACAATCCAAAGATTTGCAGGATAGGGCTTTCGGCCACAATTTCCCCATTGGAGGAGATGGCCAAATTCCTGGTTGGCATGAAATCCCCAACAGAGCCAAGAGACTGCAAAATAGTGGATGTGAAATTCCTCAAAAAGCTTGACCTAAAGGTAATTTCACCACTCCCCGACCTAATTAACGTAAGCGCCGCCCAAATTCAGGACAAATTATACCAAACATTGCATAATCTCATTCAGCAGCACAAAACAACACTTGTTTTTACAAACACGCGCAGTGCAACAGAGCGCGTTGTCCACAATCTCAAGGACAAGTTCCCGGAAAAATACCATCAAGGAAACCTTGATGCCCACCACAGCTCTGTAAGCAGGGAGAAGCGCTTAAATGTGGAAACCCGCCTTAAGGAAGGCAAGCTAAAGTGCGTAGTTTCATCAACCTCTCTCGAACTCGGCATAGACATCGGCTACATTGACCTGGTAATACTCCTCGGCAGCCCAAAAAGCATTTCCAGGGCCCTTCAAAAAATCGGCCGTTCCGGGCATCGCCTTCACGACACAGTGAAGGGCCGCATTATCG
>JAFCBY010000025.1 GCA_017610485.1 Candidatus Falkowiibacteriota bacterium | reverse complement strand
CGGAAATAATGCAGTACAGCAAGAAAATTGGCTTGGTCAACAGCCTTACCACAAACGGCTTGCTCTTTGAGAAAAGGCTACCGGAAATCCTGCCCTACCTTGACCACGTTGGAATTTCCCTGGACGCGCTTGATGAAAGGCATGCCAGAATCCGCGGCCTTAAAGACAAGCACTTGCACGAGAAAATTATTTCGACAATAAAGCTTGCCTCAAGCCAAAAAAATCTCAGGGTGGACATCAACACAGTTATTAACGGGGCCAACCTTGACCAAATCGTTCCCCTGATAAATTTTGCAAAGGAAAACAACTGTACCCTAAGCTGCCAGCCGGTTATCGAGGGGAAAACAACGCTTGGGTCAGTCAGCTTGAGGGGAAAGGAAAAGCAGTTTAGGGAAACTGTTAACGAGGTAATTAAATTGAAGAAGGCAGGCTACCCGATTCTAAACAGCGTTGAGTTCATGAACATTATTAGAGACAGGCGGGTTTGGGACTGCAGGGTTGCCCGCTTTATGATTGAGTTAACTCCCCAGGGAAGAATCATTTTTCCGTGTGGGGGTCTTTGCCTGCCGGAAGGCGGAATTCAGGAGGCTGTGATTGAGTCCATAAGGGAAAAGCCTGTGAAGGAAATATGGTTTTCAAAGCAGGCAGACCAGCTGAGGGAAAATGTCAGGACCTGCAAGAACAGGGACAAGTGCTACCTCAACTGCTATGTGGAAATGAGCCTTTTGCTGACAAAGAAATCTACAGCCCTGAATTACATAAGGCATATTGTCTAAAGCTTCCTGGCTTTGACAACCAGGTTGGTTGCAAAACCACTTTTTTTGCTCAGAATCTTTTCGGCTGTGAAGAAGAGTGGGGCCCCTATTTTCAAAATTCCCTTGTCGTATTTTTCAATTGTTGCAGGGGTATAGCCTGTCCCGCCAAGGAACTCTATTTTGAAACCGTTTGTCTTAATCATTTCGGCAAGCGAGCGCTTTGTAAAGGCCTTCACATGGCCGTTTATCAAGCCGAAGGGCGTCCCGTAAGATTTTCTCGAGCCGGACTCAATGTAGTGTGGCAGATATCCAAAAAGCATTATAAGCCTGTTATACCAGTTTGCCACATTCGGCACTGTCAAAATCAATACGCCATCCTTTTTCAAAACCCGCTTCATGTCAAGCAGAAGGCCGTCGCTGTCAATTACGTGCTCGAGCACCTCACCCGAAAAAACGCAGTCAAACGAATTGCTTTTGAACGGCAGTTTCTCAAGATTCAAATCAACCTTTTTGACAGAGAAGCCCTTCTCGGCAGCCCTTTTGACATTTTCCTCGATCAGCTCCACGGCTTCTATCTCGCAGCCGAGAGCCTGCTTCAGCTGAAGGGTAATTGTTGCATCGCCACATCCAACGTCCAAAAGCCGTCCCTCAAAGCCGTCGAGCAGTTGAATGATCTTCTTGGATCGCCCATTGAACAGCTTGTAGTACGTGCCGTTAAGCTTTGCCTCCTGGCAATAAATTCTCCTGTTATAATCCGATGCATTCATCCCCAAAACACTGCTCTTTTCAACAATCAGCCAAAACAGTGAATAATAGAGGGCACTTTACCAATATAAAGCTTTTTGCACCGAGAAACAGCAGTAAGCTATTTATTCCTTTTACTTCAAATAAGATTATGTTAAACTTTTTTTACGGCCTGCTGCAGCTGATGCGGCCACTGGAATGGAGCAAAAGCTTTGGCAACATGCTAATAGCGGCAGTTACGGCAGGCATCATAATGCAGGCAAACTCCGGATTTTTAATGACCGCAGGGCTTGACACCACGCGCTTTTTGATTGGGTTTGCATCCCTTGCCCTTCTGTGGTCTGGGTTGTATGCACTGAACGACTACACTGACAGGAAGGCAGACGCCCTTCACCCTGAGAAAAAAAAGAGGGCAATTCCCTCCGGCAAGGTTCCGGCAAAGACCGCCCTGGCTTTTTCAATTATACTGGTTGCCATGTCAATAATAATTGCCCTTTACGTCAATCAAACCGGCCTGTTCCTGATTTGCGTGCTTGCAATGCTTGCCAACCAATTAATGTACACACTAAAGCCCTTCAGCCTGAAGAAGAGGCCTGTTGTTGACTTGATAAGTGGCTCTTTGATTAACCCGATTTTTAGGTTCTATGCCGGATGGGTTCTTTTTGTTCCGGCCTTCAACGCACCCATCGAAGTGCTTTTGTTCCTTTTGGGGATTCAGTTTGGCGGATTTGGCCTTTACAGAATGTACAGCAAAGAACATGAAAAAAAGCTCGGGCTCAAAAGCAGCGTTGTTGTATTCGGAGGGAAGTCCCTAAGGCGAATTTCCTACGTCGCCCTGGCAATAGGCGGCTTGTCCTATCTTTACGCAACATTCTCAGTTCTCAGAATAAGCTATTTGTTTCTTGGACTTGCAATGGCGCTGTCTCTGCCCTTCTACAAAAAGGGTTTGAAGAACCCGCAGAGCATTGACCACGATAAAACATACCATGTGATTTACCTGCAGTATATGATATTCCTGGCAGGTTTCTTGCTGCTCTACTGGTTTGGGATTTGAGACAAGTGTCTGGGTCCCCTTTGCCCCAAGAGAAATTAGCCAATTGGAAAAAAAATTGGAAAATTAGGAATTGCTTTTTCTGTGAAAAACAGGCTTTCTTCAGCTTTTTGCCTTCTTTCTCAGGTAGCGCTTTTTCTTCTGTTTTCTGCGCATTTTCTTCTTCTTCCACTTCCACCTTTGGCGTGCCTTAGTCTTCTTGAAGCGCGAAGAATCCTTTTTTCTGGTACCCAATCAAATCACTTTAAAAAAGAAGTTAAAGAAATTGAATTGAAAAGGGTTTAAAAAGCTTCCCAAGCAGCTGGTGCGAGCCGAAGGCGAGCATAGTCCATTCGCAAAGCGAATGGGCTCAACCCAAGCCGGGTTTGCGGCTACCAGCGCATGCTTACACTAAAGCCAGGGCTGTAGTACTGCGAACTGTAGTCATAGTAGTTGTAGTATGGCGCGTGGTAGTATGCTGCCGTGGGATAATTGTAGTAATTGCTTGCCACATAGTAATCGTTGGTATGACGGGCCATAGTAAGAGTAGTACCTGCCGTTTGGTGCGTAGTATTCCCAACTAGTGTAGCCAGGCCAGGTCTCATAACTGTAGTAGTCGTAAGCTGAGTACTCTTCATAGGCATATCCATAGCCTGTGGAATAGCCGGAAGAATAGCTGCCGCAATAATATCCAGAACCACAGTAGGCGCTTACACTAGAGCCAATCAAAATTGTGGCGAGGGCCAGAATCAATATTTTGTAGTCCATTAAATATCTTAGTCAAAAGAAGTATATAAAGGTAACTATTTCACTGAATTTGGTTAATGATTGGTTGTTTGAGGGCAAGAAAAGTATTTAAACAGTTAAGTCTTATACCTTAAAATGAATTCCAAGGACTCGTTTTTTGAAAGCGAGCAGAAAACAATTGAGAAGAGCAAACGGCCTGGATTTCACCTGGGTCCCATTCTTAGGCAGTTTTTGCCGCAGATTGCCCTAGCACTGGTTACGAGTTCAGTTTTGGGTTTTGTTTTTAACACTATAGTTCTCGGAAATAGCCTTGAAGGATATCTTTATTCAATAGAAAGTTTATTAGCAGTTGAATTGTTGCTTATTGGTTTTCTTGTTTTTGTTTTTGTTGGCATTTGGACGGGTTGGACTGCAAGCAGGAGATTGGAGAGAGGGCTTATCCAAAGCGGTTTGTATACAGGAACATTATTTGTTTTTAGTTACATTTTCTTCGGACTTTTCTCGTTAATCACCTCGGGAAGTTTTATGGGCGCATTTCACATTTTAGTTGTCTTTTTCTTTTCTGGTTTCATACTGTTGCCGCTTGAGTTTTTGATTGGGTTTGTCCTTGGCTTGTTAGGTGCGTTGTTTGCAGAAACATTTTCTAAACTTTTCTCAAGAGGGGTTAACAAACAAGAATTTTTATCAGTGAAAGATAAGAGTGCAAATGAAGGTATGGCCGCATCAAAAGAACTTGACAAAATGTTTAGGTTACATCCATTTCGACGACAGATTATTCTTTCATTTATATTACCTGTACTCTTCTTCATATTTTATATCATTTCCAGTCAAATACGCGGTGTTTTTTACTTCGGCCACCCAGATCACCCAGTAGTCATAATTTTTGCTGTACTTCTTGGCATTATTCTTTTGGCTAATTTCGTTTTTTTCATCGCGTCGGGTATTCGGGCTGGTTGGATTGCAAATCGCAAGCTAGGAAAAAGTTTTTTTATGTCAGGCGTTTCATCTGCAGGGCTTTCTCTGCTAATGGCACTTTTCTTTGGAGGCGGTGTAGTTCTCATTGGTTTTGGTGTGCCTGGAGCCTATCTTCTTTTTATAGGGATAATTCCTGCAAGTGTCATAATAGGTTTCTTTCTTGGTGTAATAGGCTGTTTGATATCAAAAAAAGCCTAGATTGTATTAGTTGTAGGCCCTATTTTACGATTAATAATGGCTGATTTTGACAGAATTCCGTCACTCCAGCCAGGTAATGTTGTCTGCAAAGAGCTCTATTTCCCTCATGCCTTTCCTGCCCAAGTCGTTTCTCATTATGACATAGATTGCCTTTGCCTTGGTGGCCTTGATGGCAATCATCACGAAGTGCAGGAATTTTACAACGTTTAGCTCGTTGTTGTAGACAAGCATTGAGCTGATGGAGTCGAGCAAAACAAGGTCGTACTTTTCGTCGTGCAGCTTTTTTGAGACCACTATTGCAAGCTCTGTCAATGCCTTTGGGCTTGAGATAAAGGTTGTTTTCTTTGGCAGTTTTTTTAGCCTGGATTTTTTGCTTACACAGTCTATGAAGGAATACTTTTTTATGTCAACGCCTTCCTTTTTCAAATCATCCATTACAGCCGAAGCCGGCTTTGACAAAGCGATGTAGCAGATTGACTTGAAGTTGTCGGAAACGATTTTGTTTGCACCCGCCAGCCCGGATTTGTAGTAGCCTCTCTCCAATTCGAGAACAAGATTTTGGTTTGCCTTCAGTTCTTTCAGCAGCCTCATGCAAAAAAACTCTTTTTCATTTGAGCAGTTTCCTCAGCCTTTTGCCAAAGTCGTCAAGGTCAACTGGCTTTTGGAAGTAGTCAACTGGCTTCAGCTTCTTGACAATTGACTGTCCCTGCTCACTCAGGTTGACAACGGTCAAAAAGGCCACCTTTTGCTTTTTTAGCTTTGCGTCCTTTCTCATTGCCTCAACCGCTTCCCTTCCAGACATTTCCGGCATGAAGATGTCCATCAGGACAAGGTCGAACTTTTCCTTTCGCAGCAGTTCAAGAGCCTGCTTTCCGTTGCCGGCAGTTTTTGCCTCAAAGCCCTCGCCTTCAACAGCCTGCTTTACAGATGTCCTAATGTCTGGCTCATCATCCACAACCAAAACTTTTTTAGCTATACCAAACCACCTCAATTCAACTACCTTTTAAGGGCAAACTGAAATAAAAGCTTACTCCACGGCCAATTCCGGCGCTTTCAGCCCAAATTTTCCCCTTGTGCAGTCCCACAAGACTTTTGCAAATGCTTAAGCCAATCCCTGTTCCACTGTGCTTTCTCGTGCTCACGTTGGAAAACTGTGTAAACGGCTGGAACAGCTTTGGCATGTCCTCCTTGCCTATGCCTGGGCCGTTGTCCCTGACAGAAACCACCACCTCTCCTTTCTCCCACACAGTCTCAATCCAGATCTTGCCTCCTTTCCCGGAAAACTTTACGGCATTGTCAAGCAGGTTTACCAGCACCTGCGTAATTCTCGCCTTGTCCAATTCTACAGGGGAAAGCTTGCCTTGTGTGAAGGAAACCAAAACATTGTTTTTCTTGACCTTGGGCTGCAGGGTCTCAATCACCTCTGAAACAAGCTTGTTCAGGTCAACCTTTTCCCGGTTCAACTTTATCTTTCCGGCTGTTGACTTGCTGTAGAACAAAATGTCGTTTATAAGCTTGCTCAGCCTCTTGATGTTGCGCTCAATCATCGAAAGGCTTTCAACCTGCTGCGTTGTAAGCTTTCCAAACCGCTCCTTTTGGAGAAGCTGCAGCTGCATTATCAGGGGAGTAATAGGCGTCTTGAGCTCGTGTGATGTTCTTGCCAAAAATTCGACCTTCAGCTTGTTAACCTCTTTTGTTTTATCAAGCTTTGTTTGGAGTGCGGAAACCCTCATGTGGTTCAGGCTGACAACAATAAAAACCATTATCAGGAGAATTACAAAGTGAAGCACAATGCTTGTAATGCCCTCGTCCGGAACGAGAAAGCCGAGAATTTCGAGCAAGGCCATTCCAATGGCGAGCACGCCAACAGCGTAGAAAACCACTATTACAGGCCTTATCAGCCTCCTAAAGGTAGGCCTCATCTGGTAGGCGTAACTGAAGATAAGCAGGCTCATAAAAAGCGAAATCGCATCCAAGGCAATGATTGTGCTCATAGGCACTAGAAAGTCTTTTTACATTAATAATCCTTTTGGCGGGTCCTCATTCCTCCGCCTTTTTGGCTTTCCCTTTTGCCGGCGCTTTATTCTTCGGCTTTCCAGCAGCCTTTTTTTCTTTCACCTTTGTACCGCATTTTGGGCAGTAGGCACTGCCTTCAGGCAGCTTTGCCTTGCACTTTGCACAGTTTTTTGGCTTTTTCCTGCCCTTTAGCAGGAAGTATGTTGCAAGGCCTGCTATGACCAGCCCAAGCACCTGCACCAGAAACCCTGAACTGGAAAGCCCTTGGAAGAAGGCGCAGGGGTCAAAGCCAACAGAGAAGCCCTTTGGCAGTGAGGAAATCTTTTCGCATGGGCCAGCAGTCAACGCCGTCACGAAATGGAAAAGGCTGCCCACAATAAAGAGCATTACGCCCATTCCCAAAAGGTAAAGCTTTCCAAAGATCATGTTCAACCTACATAGGCAAGTTTTCCTTATTAATCCTTTTGCAGCCCCACAACCTTTTTTCCTGCGGGAACATAGAAAAGCAAAAGCTTTTCTTGCCTCGCAAACCTTCTGGTTTGCTCGGAAAAGCTTTGGGAAATTTGTGGCAATAGATTAAAGCTTATATTCCACATTATATAATAGAAATAAAATAAAGGTTGAGAAGATGAATATCGCAATACTTGTTCCGTTGAAATAGTGATTTGTTATGGTAAAACACCAGCCAAAGGACATAGCCAAGTTTGTTTGGGAGCACGCTTCTAAGAATTATGTCTTGGTCAACGAACACGAAGAGGAACTAAAGGAAATCGCGGCAAAGATAATCGACGACTACGGACTCCACAAAACCTCTGTCGAAGAGGTTGCCAAAATTCTAAAAGAAGTCCAGGACTGCCACAAGTCAAGGTAACCTTTTTCTGGCAACAAAAATTAGAATTGCTCCGACCGGGATTTGAACCCGGGCTACAAGCTTGAAAGGCTTGAGTGCTTGACCGGACTACACTACCGGAGCAAAAAATTGGTTTCTTTAATAAAAGATTATTAAACGGCAAGTTATTTAAATAAAGTTGCCCTATTGGATATTGCATGCCAAAGACAATGGATCCAGGCGATTTTGACATTCACGAGTTTGAGCAGTCGAAAATAAAGCCGCTGAAGGTAACCAAAAAGGAGAAGATTAACCCAAAGACCCTGAGGGCAATAAAGAAGCTGAAGAAGTCCAAAAAGAAGAAAAGGAAGAAGCGCAGGGTTTTTGCAGCAATTGTTGGAAACCTGCTGCTGCCAGGCATCGGAAACCTGGTGATAAAGAAGGATTCCGTTGGCGCATTTCTGCTAACGGTCAACGTTTTGCTGCTTGCAATCACATTTTCTCCAACCTCTGCTTTGGGATTCATTGGCTACAGGCTTGGCCCAAGGCTTCCAACGGCTTTTTCTTCAACTGTGCTTATGCCAGGCAATGACCCTGGAACCCTTGCAATAAGGCCTGAAATGGTGCCGGTTGCCTGCTTCACCCTGCTGATAGCGCTTGCTGCTTGGGCACACCTTTTCTACCTTCTGCAGAAAAAGAAATAGGCCCCCCCACCTAGTTTCTTTTAAAAGGCTATTGCATTCAAAAATATTTCAATTAACGGATTTTTTGTGGTTGAAATGGCACGTTTTGCTGAAGCTGATGAAAGGCTGTTCAAAAGCCAGTGGATTTGCATGAAGTGCAATGCAAAGAATCGTGGACCCAGAGGAAAGCCTGTTGCATGCAGGAAGTGCGGAAGCAAGAGACTCAGGCTAAAGCATAAGGCCAAGAAGTCAGGAAAGTAGGTTGTTTAAGCAAAGTGGTCAAAGCCAGCTTTCTTCAGCTCGGTTCTATTATCGCCTTCAACAAGGAAAATTTTCCTTCCGTTTGTCACCCTTCCAACAAGGGTTCCGAGCTTGCTGGCTTTTCCCAGGTTTTTCTTGCTCACTGTAAAAACCAGCTCAAAGTCTTCTCCACCGAACAAGGCAAAGTCAACTGCATTTTTTTCAACTGCCTTTGCCGCCTTTTTTACTTCTCTGGAGATTGGAATTTTTTCCAGGAAGATTTCTGCGCCCTTTCTGCTTTCCCTGCAGATGTTTCTGGCCTCTGAGGCAAGGCCGTCACTTACGTCTTCCAAAGCATTTGCTATTCTTCCAATTTCAGCTGCTTTCTTCAACTGGGCTTTTGGCTCCAAGTGCATTTGCTTGACTTTTCCAAAGCCCTTAATGCCTTTTTTCAGCAGCTCAAGGCCTGCCGTGCTGCCGCCCAAGCAACCGGAAACAAAGATAAAATCACGAACTTTGGCATTGCCTCTAAGGCAAAGCTTTCCGTTTGGCCTGCCCACAACAGTGACGCTTACAACTGTTTTTTGGCCGTGGGTGAAGTCTCCGCCAATTATGTCAACCCCATACTTTTTTGCAACAGTGTTGATTCCGTTGTATAGGCCTTTAACAAATTCTACACTGGATTGCCTTGTTAGGCAGATGCAAAGAAGGGCATAAAGCGGAGTTGCATTCATTGCAAGCACATCGCTGATGCTTGCCTCCATTGCCTTAACTCCAATCTGTCTCGGGGTGGACCACTTGAGGGAGAAGTGGTCGTCTTCAACAAACTGGTCTGCCGTCAAAACAAGCCGCTCACTGCCAGTCTTTATAACTGCGGCGTCGTCACCGATGCTGACCAAAACGTTCTTGTTTTTTGGCTTTCTCTTAATCATTTGAATCAAAGCAGTTTCGCCACCAATGCTTTTAATGCTAGCCATTTTTTTCACATCTTACAGCCCCTTTAACGCACAGTACTTTCCGCACATGGTGCATTCCTTTCCTTTAGGCATTGATTTTTTTCTGTAAGTGATGGCTTTCTCCCTGTCAATAGCCAAATCAAACACTTTTTTCCAGTTCAGTTTCTTCCTGTAAAAGGATATCTCGTCATCCCATTTCTCTGCATTTTTTACCCCCTTTGCAATGTCTGCTGCATGCCCTGCAATCCTTGCAGCAATAACGCCTTCCTTCACATCCTCAATGCCCGGCAGGCCCAGGTGCTCTGCAGGGGTAACATAGCACAGGAAATTTGCCCCGTGGTACGCAGCAAGTGCGCCTCCAATCGCGCTTGTAATGTGGTCATAGCCGGGGGCAATGTCTGTAACAATCGGGCCCAAAACATAGAATGGGGCGTTGCCACACAGACGCTTTTGCAGCCTGACATTTCTCTCGATCTGGTGCAATGGAACGTGTCCTGGTCCCTCAATCATTACCTGCACGTTTTTGGGCTTTGCCCTCTTTGCAAGTTTTCCAAGCAACTGTAGCTCCTGCAACTGCGCTTTGTCTGTCGCATCTTTTAGGCTGCCTGGCCTCAGGCCGTCACCCAAGCTGAGCGTAACATCATTCTGTCTTGCAATTTCCAAAATATAATCAAAGTTCTTGTACAAGGGATTTTCCTGGCCCGTAAATGCAATCCACTTAAGCAGCAGGGAACCACCCCTGCTTACAACTCCTGCATGCCTTTTCTTCACAAGAGGCAGTGCCTTCCTTGTAACACCGCTGTGGACGGTTATAAAATCAACGCCGTCATTGCAATGCCTTTCAATTGAATTAAACATGTCATCTTCACTTACTTCCCTTAAATCCCTGCCAACAAATGCCTGGTAAAGGGGAACTGTTCCAACAGGAACACTTATGCTCTTTACAATTGTTTTTCTTATTCTGTCAATGTTGCCTCCAAGGCTCAAGTCCATCACAGTGTCGGCCCCATACTTTACTGCTGTCCTTGCTTTTCGCAATTCTTCCTTCAGGCTTGGGTGCAATGGCGAACTGCCAATGTTTGCGTTTACTTTTGTCCTCAGCCCCTGCCCAATTGCAATTGGCCTAAGCCCTTCGTGTTTCCTGTTTGCCGGTAAAACGGCTTTTCCGGCAGCAATAAGTTTTCCCAATTGCCTGGCGTTGACAGGTTCTTCTCTTGCGGCGACCCTCATTTCTCTGGTTGCCTTTCCCTTTCTTGCATACTGCAACTGCGTGCTCATTTCTCCACACCCGGCCCTTCAAACATGGTTTTTCCCTTTTTCACTCTACCAATTTTCTCAACCGTCCTTTTCGCAGCTTCCCCTACATCGCCACTGCAAACGATTGCGGAAATCATTGCAATTGCGTCAGGGCCTGCGTCAAGCACTTGCTCAAGATTTTCCTCGTTTATGCCGCCGATTGCGACAAGGGGCAATTCTGTCAAAGCCCTAATCTGCTTCAACAAACTTATTCCAACAGGCGCGCACACATCCTTCTTTGTATCGGTGTGAAAAATTGGGCCAACGCTTAAGTAGTCTACGTCATGTGCAATTGACTGCTTTGCCTGCCTCAGGCAGTGGTTGCTTGTCCCAATGATTTTTTCCTTTCCCAAAAGCCTCCTTGCCTCGCTCACAGGCAGATCATCCTGGCCCAAGTGTACGCCGTCAGCGCCGGCAGCCAGAGCAATGTCCAAGCGGTCGTTCACTATAAAGAGAGTGTCCTTCTCCCTGCAAATCTTAATCAGCTGTTTGGCTTCTTGCAACATTTTCCTGCTGCTCTTCTGCTTTTCTCTGTACTGGACCATTCTGCAGCCAGCTTCAATTACCTGCTGTACATCAGCAACTATGCCCTGTTCTGATAGCTCGCTGTCAGTGATAAAGTAAAGCCCTTTAAGCCTGCTCATTTAAATCCCTCAATTTTCTGCATTTTTTTGACAGCAGCTGTGTCTAAGTTATAGAGTTCATCAAACAACTGTTGCTTGAATGCAGCTGGCCCTTTAGCTTTCAAGGCAGCTAATTCTGCCGCTATTCCAAAGCAACTTAAGGCAGCAGCGCTCGCATTTGCATAGTTGATTTCAACCGCAGCAAAGCAGCCAAGCACTGAAGCAGCTAAACAGCCTGTTCCGACAAATCTGCCAAGCAATGCATGGCCGTTTTTAACCAGATAGCTTTTGTCTGGAGAAGCAACAACGTCGTGTTCGCCTGTTACAACAACAACATTTTTTCTTTCCTTTGCAATCTTTGCTGCGAGCTCTGCAACATTTTCCTCTATCTCAACTGCCTCTACACCCCTGGTGAAAACGTTGGCGCCTGCAAGCTTTGCTATCTCGCTCTTGTTGCCCTTCAGCACATCAACTTGAACAGAGTCAAGAATCTCAATCGCCTTCCTTGTCCTGAACTCTGTTGCGCCAACGCCAACTGCATCTAATACAACAGGGTGCCTTAATTCATTTGCTTTCTTTGCTGCTTTAACCATGCTTTCAACTAAGTGTGGTGTAAGGGTTCCAATGTTCAAAACAAGCGCGTTTGCAATCCCCTGCATTTCACTGCTTTCCTCGATTGCGTGGGTCATTACTGGCAGCGCGCCAATCATTCTCACAACATTTGCGCAGTCGTAAATAGTAACCCAATTTGTTATATGGTGCACTAACGGCTTTTTTTCCCGTACCTCTTCAAGCAAAGCAACTGTGTCAACCAAGCAAAACCACCTCCCCTGTAGCTAATTTTCCTGCCGCCTAATTAGTTTATTAATGGAATAATCGTTTTATAACCCTTTTTTACAACAATTTGACTAATGACATTGAAAGACTTTGCGGCAATTATAAGACCATTGAACTGTGCAATGGCAGCCCTTGGCACGTTCATCGGCTACAGCATTGCCTCAGGCTTCTTGGAATGCCAACAGGGAATTGGAATTGCAATGCTTGTTGCATTTCTTGTCTGCGGTGGCGGAATGGTTATCAACGACTACTTTGACTTGGCGATTGACAAAAAGCAGCATCCAAAAAAGGCCTTGGTGAGCGGAAGGATAAAGCCAGGGACAGCCCTGTTTTACGCTACCGCGCTATTTCTTGTGGGAAACGCCCTGGCAGTCTACTATCTTCCGGCAACGGCCTTTGGCATAGCCCTTGCATTTACCATCCTGCTGATTGCCTACTCGCGCTTTTTGGGCAGGGCAAAGTATCTTGGGAATTGGGTGGTTGCTTCAGGCACTGCCTTTACCCTTGTGTTCGGTGCCTCGCTTGCTGGCAATTATGCAATAGTTGCCTGGCTCGCTTTGGCGGCACTGTTTGCAAACCTTGCCCGCGAGCTGATAAAGGATATTGAGGATTTGAAGGTTGACAAGGGATTCAAGAAAAGCCTGCCAATGGTTCTTGGGAAGAAGAAGACTATTTGGTTTGCCTTTGTTTACTACTTGATTGCAATCATTGCAGTTTACGTTCCTGTCTTTTTGTACGGCTTCAACAGCCTTGCTTTTGTTTCCCTTGTTTCAATCGCAAACATTGTCTTTGTGGCAAGCTTTAGGAACGCAAGAAAGGGAAAGTTTGCAAACGCTCAAAAGCTCTCAAAGATAGGAATGCTGGTTGCACTGATTGGGTTTTTGGTTGGGGTGGTTTAATGGAGAAAAAGTCATTTTTTCTTTTTTGTTTGGTCAGGCGGTGGTTTAGCATGAGGAGAAAGTTCTCTTTCCTTTTTTCTTCGGTCTACAGGGCCGATGCGAGTGTCAGAAGAGTAGCGCTCAGGCCCTGTAGGAAGACCAAAAGAGTCTGTGCCCCCCTTTCTCTTGTACTTGGGGCCTGTCGAGCCAAACCAGCCACCAGAACCACTCATAACCCCCTTCTGTTGAGAATGCCTTCTAGTACTTTGGCCAGTTCTTCTATCAAGGCCTACATAAGTCTGGTTACGATTAGGATCATTACGATTGTCGATAAGCTTTCTTGCCTTTTTTCTTGGCTTAAATTCTGGTTTCTTCTTAGGCACTTTTATCCACCAATAAAATTTAGTCCTTTCATCAATTTAAACCTTTGCAGGAGCTTTGAAAAATGAGGGAAACCACGCTTTTGAGGGCTGTTGCATTGCTTAAAGAGCACGGGTTTGCTGTTGAGAGCTTTGCGCATTCCAACACCTGCTTTGACCTTGTTGCAAAAAGGCCTGACCTAACTCTTGTGTTGAAGGTGTTCAACAACATTGATGCCTTGAGGGAAGAGCATGCTGCGGAATTGAGGAAGATTTCAAGCCTGTTCAACGCAACGGTTTTGGTTGTTGGGGAAAAAAGCAAGGCGTTCTCACTGAGTAAGGGCGTGCTTTACGAAAGGCTTGGCCTCACGGCTTTGAGCCTTTTGAGCTTGGCTGAATTGCTGGAGGAAAAGTTTCCTTCCGTGCGCTACTTTAAGGGGAAGAGCATTGTTGAGCTTGACTCAAAAAAGCTCAAGGAGAAGAGGAAAGAGCTTGGATTGACTTTGCAGGAGCTTGCTGACAGGATTGACTCAACTGTGGAATCGGTGCACAGGTATGAAAAGGGTGCAACTGCCTCGCTTTCAACTGCGGAGAAGCTGGAGGATACCTTGGATGCCCAGTTGGTGCAGAAGATTAATTTGTTTGAGCAGCCTGTTGAAAGGGAAAAGGCCTTGTTTGAGGAAAGTTTTGAGGACAAGGCCTTGGGAAAGGTTCACGATTTGGGCGTGAAGGTTGCCGTGTTCAAGCACAGCCCGTTCAAGGCTTTTGCCAGGCCAAAGGACTCGTTGATTATTGGGAAGGCTGGGGCAAAGCAGGAGTTTGAAAGGCGGGCTGTAGAGCTCTCAAAGACAAGGAAGGCCTTTGAGGGAAAGCCTGTCATTATCAGCAAGGAGCTCAGGTACAGCCAGGTTGCCCACATCCCCGTAATTGGCGAGCAGGAGCTTGATTCTTTGTCAAAATTCAAGGATTTGATGGAATTGATTAGGGAAAGGGAATCCCAAAACGGGTAAGGGTTTAACCCCACTGGTCTAGCCTGCTTTGCTGGCCTCTTTCACTCAGCTTTTCCTCAAGCTTGTTCAGGGAGTTTTGGACACGGTCTTTGGAAAAGTCGTGCTCTTCGCATAGGAATTCAACAAGTTTTTCCTTTTTTGGCATGCCAAACTTGATGGAGTAGTCCTTTGAGAACGGGGGCTTTAAGAAAATGGCTTCAACTTCCTTGAAGTCAAAGCCTGGCTCGTGCTTTGTTTCTTTTACAATTTCCTCAAACGTGTTGTGCTCCTGCACCAGCTTCAAAGCGGTCTTTGGCCCGATTTTTGGAAATTTTTCGTTGAAGTCTGTTCCGATCAGGATTCCGATCCAGATTAGCTTTTGCCTGTCGATTCCCATTGCTTTCAGGCTTTTGTCAAGCTCGATCATTTCCGGCTTCACGTCATAATAGTAGTCCTTGCCTGGCACCTTTCGCCTCCCTGAAACAGTAATGTTTCTAAGCAGCCTCTTTGTTTCAAACAGCAGGGCATCATAGTCCTGGGAGACGCAGCCGTACAAGTCGCCTCTTGCAACCATTTGCGCTATTTGGGCTTCGCCCTCGCTTGGGGCCTGAACAACAGGCAGCCCCATCAAGTCAACGAGCTTTTTCGCACCCTCAACTATTTCCCCCGTTAGTCTTACTGCCTGTTGGGCAAACTTTCTTGCCGCCTTCAAGTCACCCTTTTCCCGGGCCTTCTTCATTTTTCCCTCTGCATCTGTTCTTATCCTGTTCCGTTCCTTTCTTGTCTCGCCCTTCAATTCGTGGGGCTTGCCGTCGAAGACAAAGACTGGCTTTACGTCCTGTTCAAGCAGGTTAATTGTCCTGTAGAACAGGCCTGTCAGGTGGGAGGTCACGCGGCCCTTGCTGTCCATTAGGGGGGTTCCGTCCATTCCCCTTATGACTGAAAGAACTTTCTTGCCTCTAGAAATTCAAGGCTAATCTCCTGCTTTTCAAGCAAATCCCCAATTGCAGTACCCATAATGTATCAACAACTGCAAAAACTAATTAAAGTGATTTATCGGCCCTTAATACAGTCTTCTTTTTCAAAGAATATTTTATAAGCATTTTAGTGGCAATTCTGTCAATGGAGTGCGAAATTTGTGGCAAGGAAACCTCAACTGCCAAAATGATTGTGATTGACGGCTCTTCTTTAATTGCGTGCAAGGACTGTGCCTCCTTCGGAAAGGAGAAGGTTTCCCCCGCAAGAGTGGAGAGACCTACACCTACTGATTTTGAAAAGCCCTCTTTTGGAGGGGAGGCGGCAAACCGCGTTCCAATGAAACGTGTTTTGTTCGAGCCAAAGCGCAAAGAATTTGACTTGGGCCTGGAGATTGTGCTGGATTTTGGAAAAAGGATTATGCAGGCAAGGCAGAGGAAGGGCCTGACTGCAAAAGAGCTTGCAATGAAGGTTTTTGAAAAAGAGTCTCTCTTGCACAAGATTGAAAAGCAAGGCATTAAGCCATCTGATTCCCTGATTAAGAAACTTGGGAAAGAACTGGGCATTGAGTTGCGGGAAAAGGCAGAATCTGATTGAAAGCAGGGCTTGACGGCGAAAATGGATTCCGGCTAACAAAGAGCATAGGGTTAAAAAAGAAAACAGACTAACTCTTTGAGATGGATAAGCAGGAAAAGATTTTGTTGGCCCTCATTGGCCTGGGAATTGTAGCCGTCATTGCCTCTTTTGGCTTTCCAATTGAACTCACCTTAAACTTTTTGACTGCCTATGCAATAATTGGCTTCTTTTTCTTTTCAACTTACGCTTTGAAGGTGCTTGCAAAGGCCGACACATTCTATGTAATAGCATTGCTCAAAACGAGGAAGCTTACTAACTTCATTGAAAGAATTTCAAAGCCAAGGCTGTGGGATTTGCTGGCGGACATTGGCTTGGTAATGGGCTTTGGAACAATTGCTGTTGACTTTCTCTACGCAAGAAAGAAAAGCAGGGCAAAAAGGGCCTTGATAGACCTTGTCTCAATTGCAGTTCTGTTTATTGCATTCCAGGCAACGTTTGGATTCTTCTTTTCCACAAACGTGGACATACAGCCCCTTATCCAGATGCTTGCAGTAAGCTTTGCTTTGGGCGGCCTGATGCTGTTCGCAATTGTTTCCCTGGTTTGGAACGCGGCAGACATTGTGCTCAAGCTTTTGGCGGGAAAAAGGCCCTGCCCTGGCATAGCCCCGATAATTCCGGGTGTCCAGATTCCAAACGTGCCAAGCTTTTTGACACCGCCGATTTATGTCTGGGGAGCCTTTTTGGTAATTTTGGTAGTGCACGAGTTCTCGCACGGCGCCCTGATGAAGAGAACCAAGGTCAAGATAAAGAATGTTGGCCTTGTCTTGCTTGGCGTGCTTCCGGTGGGAGCCTTTGTGGAGCCTGATGAAAAGCAGTTGAGAAAGGTTTCTGAGAGAAAGCAGTTGAGGGTTTACGCAATCGGGCCGGCCTCAAACATTTACTCACTGGCCGTGTTCTTGGTGCTTGCCTCGGTTGTGGGCTTTGCCATGGCACCAATTCTTGGCCCGGCATTGGAATCGAGTGAAAGAGCAATATTGCTCGAGTCGGTTGAAATTTCGGGAATAAAGGAGGATTACGAAATCTGCGGAAACGAATTCAAAATTCCCGCCCAGGGCGAAATTGAGGAGGGCTGGATTCTCAAAGAGTTCGCGGGAATTGAACTTAACACTTTTTACGACCTAAAGCAGGCGTTTGCAAACAGGGACAAGAATGTGACAATGGCCTTTGAGACAGGGAACGGCTCAATAATTGAGAAAACCCTTGAGAAGAACAAGCGCGGCGAAATCGGAATCGAAACAAGCCTGAACTATATTGAGGGACGAGAGCCCACAGAAGGCTACTTGGCCCTCACTGCTTGGCTGAGTGGCATTTCAATCTTCTTCGGATGGCTGCTTTTGCTGAGTTTTGCCATTGCAATGATCAACTTTGTGCCAACAGAGCCGTTCGACGGCGGAAAAATTGCGAAAATAATGTTCCTGCCCTACTTTGGCTTCATGGGCATGAACAAAAAGGACACACAAAAGCTTATTGGCAGGCTAATGCTCTGGCTTGTTGCAGCAATCATCCTGTTCAATGCAATACCCATTTTCCTGCCTTGAAACTGCTTCCGAAAGCATAAAATAGGGGAAGCTGCTGATTTTTTAAAAAAAGAAAAAGAGGGGGGTAAAAACCCCTAACTGATTTTATCTCACATAGTCTATGTCAAGGTCGCCCTTGCCACCTGATCTCGGGTGGGAGTTTGCCGCTTCCTGCACCGGGCCCCTTATGTACGGGCTGTGTACACCGGTGAAGATGGTTATTACTTCCATCTTGTTCTCGAAGGTTGGGTCAACTCTTGATCCCCAGATGACCTGTGCTTTTGGGTCAATTCTCTCTGTCAAGAGTTCTCCGACAGCGTTGGCCTCTCCCAAGGTGAGTTCTGGTCCGCCTGTGATGTGAATCAATGCGCCTGTTGCTCCGCCGATGTCAACGTCAAGCAAGGCGTTTCTGAGAGTGTCTTCAACGACCTCGTTTACCTTGTCAACAGACTTTGATTCTCCGACAGCAATGACGCTCAGGCCCTTGCTGCTCATAACGCTTCTTACGTCGGCGTAGTCCAGGTTGATCAGGCTTGGCTGGGTAATTGTTTCCGTGATTCCGCGAACGGTCCTTGCGATTACCTCGTCGGCAACCTTGAACGCGTCCTGGATTGGCAGGTTTGGCACAAGCTCTACAAGCCGGTTGTTGTCGATTACAACAACTGTGTCTGTTACCGGCCTCAGGTTCTCAATTCCTTCCTCTGCCTTTATCAACCTTGCCTTTTCGAGGGCGAACGGGTATGTGACAATTCCTATAACGATTGCGCCCTGTTCCTTTGCAATCTCTGCAACGATTGGTGAGCAGCCTGTTCCTGTTCCGCCGCCCATTCCAGCAGAAATGAAAAGCATGTCAACGTCGCACAAAACCTCTTCCAAAGCAGACCTTGAAACCTCTGCGGCCTTTGCCCCAATCTCAGGGTAGCCTCCGGCGCCCAGTCCCCTGGTAACACTTTTTCCAATCAAAATTTTTGTCAGCTCATCATTCACCAAAGCAAGGTGCTGCTTGTCTGTGTTAACGGCAACAAGCTGTGCTCCGGAAATTCCCATTCCAGCAAGCCTGTTTACTGCGTTGCAGCCTGCTCCGCCTGCCCCAATAACCATTATTTTTGGCGTTCCAAATTCTTCCAAGCGATCCTCATCCATCTTGGATGCCTTTGTCATCGCATTTTCAACAATTGACTTCAATTTATCACCCCTCCCAAAAGGAAAATTTTTGCATTTTTTTACCGGCAAAAAGGTTGCCAATAGTATAGGGGCTAATCTCCTTAATATAGGTTTTCTTTTATGTATAAAAGCCCATTTTGGCCTTATTCTCCAAAAAGGGGAGGGATAACACAAAGAATGTTATGTATACGTTAAATGTGCCTTTATTTGGCCCAGAATGACTCAATTTGGAAAATTAACTAATAAACCCTATTAACAAACTAGGAAATTGGCAAAAAAGCGTTATCTGGCCTTCTTTTTTCCTTTTGGCTTTTTTAAGCCCCTTTCTTCAGGGATTTTTTTGTTTTTTATCAAGTAAACCACAGGCGAAACAAGCAGATCAAACAAGCCAATTGAAATAAGACCCTGCTCTGGCGGCAGGAAAGAGATGGATTAATTTTATGCAGGGGGATTTCAGCGGAAACCACCCACTAGGAATTTTCACCGGAAACCCCTGCTCTTTGAAGATGTTTAAAAACTAGAAATATGATATATAGTGGGGCGTGAGAAGAATAACTCAACTTGTTGAAATTGAAGTTAAGGTCGTGATTCCAAAATCATTAAGAAGATTTTATAAACCTATAGCGGAAAATATTACTTATATTGAGCAACTGGAATTAATGCCCCTGTAGCTCAGACAGAAGCAAGTTGTGAAAAGCAATTTCCTCTGGAGTACTAGGTAGAGCGCTCGGCTGTTAAAGTTTAATTTTTACAGTTGTGTGCCTCCTTTGGAGGCCTTTTGCAGAAACCGAAAGGTCGTAGGTTCAAGTCCTACCGGGGGCGCCATACTCTTATTCAAACGCCTGTACCCTCCATATTTAAATTGGTTTCGGTTGAGGAGGATGAGAGGTATGAGGGAATACATTCACCCCTACAAACACAACC